>NZ_JBSGEL010000023.1:0-118654 GCF_053602875.1 Kitasatospora sp. NPDC004289
GCCGCCGCGGCGACCAGCAGCGCACCCGCCGCCCCCGGCACCGGATCGCCCTGCCCACCCCGGCCGCGCTCGCCTTCGAGTCCGAGCTGAAGGTCCGTCAGGACGACGAGGGCCTGGCCCTGCTGGACCGTGCCCTGCGCACCATGGGACGCAACACCGTGCGCGGCGGCAAGCGCCTGCCCGCGCTGGTCGCGGCCCGGGTCACCTCCGGCCGCACCGTCGAGCTCCACCTGGCCGCCCCGGCCGCGCCGATCGCCCCGTTCCGGGCCGCGCACGCGCCGAACGTCTGGTGGTGCCCGGAGGACTCCCACGAGCTGCTCTCCGTCTCCCAGGCCCGCAAGCACGCCGCCCCGTACCCGGCCCTGGTCACCCTCGGCACCGGGCCGGACGGCGCGGTGGTGCTCGCCGACCTGGAGACCGTCCGGCTGATGCACCTCTCCGGCCACCCGGACGACGCCCGCGACGTGCTGCGCACCCTGGCCGTCGAGCTGGCCCACAGCCCGCTCGCCGACCGGGTCAACCTCCACCTGGTCGGCCTGGCCGAGGACCTCCCGCTGACCGGCGCCGCCGCCGAGCGGGTGCACCGCCACGACAGCCTGGAGACCGCGCTCGCCGCCCTCGGCCCGCGCACCGCCCGGGCCCGCGCCACCCTGGTCGCCGCCGAGGTGAGCAGCCCCCGCGACGCCCGCAGCCGCGGCCAGGAGGACGAGTCCTGGGTGCCCGAGATCGTGCTCTCGGCCCAGCCGCCGAGCGGCAACCTGCCCGCCGAGCTGGGCCGGCTGCTCGACGGCACCCCGCGCACCTGCCTGGCCGTCGTCACCCGCGCGCCCGAGCGCGGCACCGGCCCGGTCGCCCGCTGGACCCTGCCCAGCACCGGCCTGGCCACCATCCCCGGCCTGCACCTGACCGTGGAGCTCCAGCGGCTGGCCCCCGAGCAGTACGGCCACGTCGGCGACCTGCTCCGCAGCGCCGCCGACACCAGCCAACTCCCGGCCCCCGACTGGACCTTCGACGGCGAGGAGCTGGAGCCGGCCGAACTCCCGGTGCCGGTGCTGGCCGCCGTGGGCGGGCCGGCCGCCGAGCAGACCTTCCTCGGCTCCAACCCCTTCGACTCCCCGGCCCCGCCCTCCCCGCTGCTGGACGGCCCCGCCTTCGCGGCCATGGCCTCCGCGCCCTCCCCGGCCGGGCCCGGAGAGGGCGCCGGCCCGGACCTGATCGCCCGTCTGATCGGTACCGGCAGCAGCCCGTTCGCGGGCACCAGCCCGGCGGCCACGCCGCGGCACTCCCTCAACGGAGCGGGCCTGACGCTGCGCAAGAACGGCACCTCGGCGGCGGGTTCGCCGGTGGCGGTTCCCTCAGCGCTCCCGTCGCTCCCCGCCCTTCCGGTGGCCCCGGTCACCCCGGTGCCCGCCGCTCCCACCCCCGAGCTCCCGGCCGCCGGCCGGTTCGCGGCCCCCGAGCCGCCCGCCGCCGTCGACCCGCTCACCGACCCGCTCACCGATCCGCTCACCGATCCTCTCCCCGCCGCGCTGCCCGCTGCGGACCCGTTCGCGGTCGCCGCGCCTCCCGCCGTCGAACTCCCGTCCGCCGCAGCGCCGTTCGGCGAGGCCGAGGCGCGGGCCGAGACCGAGCCGCTGCCCCGGGTGACCGACCAGCCCCTCACCGGCGAGTACCCCCTGGCCGCGCCCGTCCCGCCGGTGCCGACCGTCCCGCCCGTCCCGCCGGTGCCGGCCTACGAGCCGCCGCCGACCCATGAGGCCGCCCCGCCGGTGGCCGAGCACGCCCCGGCCCGGCCCACCCCGCCCCCGGCCTCCTACGTGCCCCCGGCCGGGTCCGCGCGCAGCGACAGCGACGACCTGCTGGCCATCCTGCGCTCGCCCGAGGCGCACAGCGTCCGGACCGCCCCCCGGATCCGCCTGCTCGGTCCGCCGGACCTGCTCGGCGCGAACGGCCCGGTGAACCCCGAGGGCCGCCCACGGCTGACCGAGCTGGCCGCCCTGCTGGCGCTGCGCCCGGGCGCGGACCTCTCCGCCCTGGACCACGCGCTGCACCCGGGCGCGGCCCACCTGGACCCGCACCCGACCACCGAGCAGTCCACCCCGCTTCCCGCCCGACTGGCCGAACTCGCCTCCTGGCTGGGCGAGTCGGCGGAGGGCCGGGCCTTCCTGCCGCTGGAGACCGGGGACGGTGTCGCCCTCGCCCCGACCGTCAGCTGCGACTGGGACGAGTTCCGCAGCCTCTACCGGCGCGGCATGCGCAGCACCAGCTCCACCGCCGACGCCGCCCTGGCCCACGCCCTCGCCCTGGTCCGGGGCGCCCCGTTCGCGGAGGCCCCGGGCAACAGCTACGGCTGGGCCGAGCCCGAGCGCCAGGACATGCTGGCCGCGATCGTGGACACCGCCCACGAACTCGCCGCCCGCCGCCTCCAGTACGGCGACCACCGCACCGCCGAGGCCGCCATCTTCCGCGGCCTGGCCGTCGCCCCGGAGGTCGAACTCCTGCACCGCGACCTCTTCTACGCCTACGCCTCGGCCGGCGCCCGCGACCAGCTGGTCCGCGCGGTCAACCGCCTGGACGCCCTCAGCCGCCGCACCGGCCGCGACCTCGACCCCGACACCGTGGCCCTGCTCCGCGACCTGCTCTCGGCCGCCTGACGCACCGTCCGCCCGGCACCGCCCCCGCCCGGGGGCGGTGCCGAGCCCGTTCCGGCCGGTGCGCTCCGGAAAACCGTTCCCTGCGGGCGGCCGCGGCGCGGCATCATGGGGCCATGGACACGCATGCGAGCGAGTGGGTACTCATGCCCGTCGAACCGCCGATCACCGGCGCCAAGGTGGGGCACTGGATCACGCATTGACTGCGTGACCGCGGCATCGACTGGATGCCCTTCGACGAGAAGGACATCCGCATCGACCTGATGCGGTGCCGCGACCCCGAAGGGCGGGTGTACTGCCACTCGCAGTTCTCCATCCGCGCCGACGCCCTGCGCCACCTCGGCCTCCACCCCGACCAGCCCACCTCCGCCGCCGCCGACCCCCCACCCCCCAAGTGGTGGGGCCCCTGGGATTCCTGGGGGCGCTGATGCTCCGTCAGTCCGCCTGCCGGGCCAGCTCGGCGTTGGCCCGGGCGGCGACCAGGGTGAGCACCCGGCCGGCCGCCGCCAGGTCTTCGGCCGGGATGCCGGCCCAGATCCGGGCGGAGTACGCGGCGCCCTCGGCGGCGGCGGTGTCGTAGAGCGTGCGCCCGGCGGGGGTGAGGTGGAGCAGGTCCTCGTCCGCCGGGTCCGGCGCCAGCAGTCCGGCGGTGGTCAACTCGTCGATCACGGCGGCGACTTCGGACGGGTCGGCCTTCAGTGAGCCGGTCACCTCGGCGGTGAGGTGCTCCCGGGTGACGCTGCCGCCGGCCACCACGGCCACCCGCAGGGTGACGTTCTGCTGGAAGGTGGTGCCGTGCCGCTCCAGCACGCCCTCCAGGACGGCGCGGGCGGCGTAGTGCGCGAGGGCGAGCGTGCGGGGGTCGGCGGCGGGGGCGAGGGTCTCGGTCATGACTGCTCCTTCTCGGCGTGCTCGGTCTGCGGTTCGAGGGGGACGTCCAGCAGCAGGGCCAGGTCGCGGGTGAACTCCCGTGCGCGCGGGCCGCTCTGGCCCCCGAGCGGCTCCAGCAGCTGCTCCAGCAGCTCCTGGACCACGGTGATCGCCCGCCCGGTCACCTCCCGGCCCTGGTCGGTGAGGGTCAGCCGGAAGGCCCGGGGGTCGGCCGGATCCCTGGTCCGGCCCAGCAGCCCGGCGTCCTCCAGGGCGCGGGCCAGTTTGGAGACGTAGAGCGCCTCCATCCCGGTGTGGTCGGCGAGTTGACGCTGGTTCGGCTGCCGGCCCTCCCGGTCCATCCCGTACAGGGAGGCCATCACCGAGTACTGGGCGTGCGTCAGCCCCAGCGGCGCGACCGCCCGGTCCACGGCGGTGCGCCACTTCATCGACAGGCGCCAGACCAGGAATCCGGCGGTGGCCTTCTCGTGCGCTGCTGAACTCATGCTGGATACCGTACATGGCTACTATGTCCATGGCTACTGTTTCGCCGGGGAGGGCTAATCCGTTTGCCCGGGGCTCCGCCGGGGCGGTAGAACGCCGAACATGTTGCAAGGAGAGCGGATCGGCCTGCGGGCCCGGATCGAGTCCGACGTGCCGGTGCTGCACGAGGAGCTGTACAACGACGTGATCACCCGGTCGAAGGCGGACACCCGGCCGTGGCAGCCGACTCCGGTGGCCAACTCGGTGTTCTCGGTGGGGGAGTCCTCGGACGGTCACGCGCCCTTCACCGTGGTCGAGCTGGCGAGCGGTGAGGTGCTCGGCGAGGCCATCGTCTGGGGGATCGACCCGCACAACCGGCTCGCCCACCTCGGCCTCGCCGTGCTGCCCGCCCACCGGGGCAAGGGCTACGGCGCCGAGGCGGTCGGGGTGATGTGCCACTACGGCTTCCGGATCCGGGGCTTCCAGCGGCTTCAGGTGGAGACGCTGGCCGACAACCACGGGATGATCGCCGCCGCCGAGCGCAACGGCTTCGTCCGCGAGGGCCTGCTGCGCCGCAACGCCTGGGTGGACGGCGGCTTCCACGACGAGCTGGTCCTCGGCCTGCTCGCCGACGAGTGGCGCCCCTGATGCCGCACCCGGCGGTGGTCCGCGCCGGGGTCGAGGTCGTCCCGCTCTGCGACGCGGTCGGCCCGATGGGCCATCAGATCGCCCGCCCGCTGGACGAACTCTTCGGCGGCCCCGACCACCCGGTCTGGCGGCGGGCGGACCGTGCCGAGCCCTGGACCCTGCACTTCCACAGCTACCTGCTGCGCACCCCCGGCGGCCGCACCGTCCTGGTCGACACCGGCCTGGGCGGCGAGGACTCCCCGGCCGCGAGCTGGGCACCCGTCCCCGGGCGGCTGACCGCCGAACTCGCCGCCGCCGGCACCCGGCCCGAGGAGGTGGACACGGTGGTCCTCACCCACCTGCACAGCGACCACGCCGGCGGCAGCCTGGCCGCCGACGGCACCACCCCGGCCTTCCCGAACGCGCGCTACCTGGTCCAGCGGCGGGAGTTGGACTGGCTGCGCGCCACCGGCTCCCCGATGCTGGCCGCCGTGGTCGACCCGCTGCTCGCGGCCGGCTGCCTGGACGCCGCCGACGGCGGCCTGCGGCTGACCCCCGAGCTGACCGTGCTGCCCACCCCGGGGCACACCCCCGGCCACCAGAGCCTCGCGGTGGGGGAGCGGCAGCTGGTGGTCGCCGGTGATGTGGTGCTCCACCCCGTCCAGCTCGCCGACCCCACCGCCGGCTACCTCTACGACGAGGATCAGCCCGCCGCCACCGCCACCCGTACCCGCCTGCTGGCCGAACTGGCCGCCGCCGAGGGTCTGTTGGCCACCGCTCACTTCGCCGACCCGTTCAGCGGGGTCCGATGAGCCGGGAGGTGTACGAGCTCTGGCACCTGCGCCACCTCGCGGTGGAGGCCGATGGCACGGTGATCCACCGCGACCCGGACGGCTACGTCCACCAGGACGAGGACGAGTGGCGGCTGCTCGGCATCTACTCCTCCGAGGCCGCCGCCGAGGCGCGGATCGCGCAGGCCCGGCTGCTGCCCGGTTTCCGGGACGAGCCGGACTGCTTCGAGGTGATCCCCGCCGACGTCGACCACGACACCTGGACCGACGGGTACTTCACCTACCACCACCGCCCCGGGGAGGACACGTGACGGACGCCCCCACGCTCTACCTGCTGGTGCACCGGCACCACTTCGTCCCGCCGGAGCACGAACCCTTCGAGGACGGCGAGCCGCTGTTCTGGTCCGACTCCGACGAGGACTGCAAGACCCTCGGGCTCTACAGCACCCGGGAGGCGGCCGAGCGGCGGATCGAGCGGGCCCGCCCGCTGCCCGGATTCCGGGACAGCCCCGACGGGTTCGAGATCCACCCGTACGTCCTGGACGAGCACCGCTGGACCGGTGGCCACCGAGCCTGACGGAGCGCTGACCCACCGTCAGGGGCGCTCGGCGCGTCCGGGCCGGTCGAGCGTCCGTTCGGCCGGGGAGTCCCTCCTGGCTGAGCCGGGCGCGGGCACCGTAAGGTGGCGAGGACGTGGTGGCGGGCACCACGGCGTTGCGTCGCGCGCGGGCGGCGGTTGGGGGCGGTGACCTGCGGTGGCGGACCTGACGGCGGGCGGGCTTTGGCCGGGCGGAGCGGCTGCGCAGGCCGAGGGCTTCTCGACCGGCTGGACCGGCACCATGCCGGCCGTGAAGGCCACGGGGCCCGGCCCTGCCGGTACGTCCGGTCCCTCCGGCCCCGGTGGGCCCGCGGTCGCGACGGCCCCGAAGCCGGTGGTGCAGACGGTCGGTGACGGCGCCCGCGGCCGCATCCTGGTGATCGAGGGCGGCTACGGCACCGCCGGCCGGCGCTCCTGGGGCCGCGGCGCCGGCTCCCAGACCCAGGTGCTCTCCACCATGCTGGCCGCCGTCGCCCCGCAGACCCTGCTCGCCGCCGAATCCGTGGACGCCATCCACCTCCCCGGCGCCACCGACCCGCAGAGCGTGCTGGCCCACCTGCGCGCCGCCGCCCTGCACCCCGGCCCGCTCCTCCTCCACCTCGGCGGCCACCTGGTCACCGACCGCCGGGGCGAGCACCTCTACCTGACGCTCCGTGACTCCAAGCCCGCCACCGTCCGCCAGGACGGCCTGCCCTGGCAGGCCCTGGCCGCCGAGCTCCAGCACCGGGGCGACCTGCCCACCCTGGTGATCGCCGACCTCAGCGCGGACCAGGCCGCCTGGCCGCTGGTGCAGAGCGCCATCTCCCCGCTGGCCGACGGCATCCCGCTGTGGGCCGTGGTCAGCCCGGACCCGGAGCAGATCGGCACCTTCTCCCGGGCCCTGATCGAGGTGCTCCACCGCGGCCGCCCCGGTGGCCCGGCCCTGCTGCCGCCCGAGCACCTGCGCGAGCAGGTCCACTCGGTGGTCCGGCACGACTCGATCATCCTGCACTCGCACCCCACCGAGCGGCCCTTCTTCCGCAACACCTCCCGCCAGATCGGCGAGGCCGTCCCCACCTTCCAGGACCTGCCGCGCCCGGCGGCGGTCCTCCCCAAGCCGCCCACCCGCAGCCCGAAGGCCCGGCCGGCCGCCGCGCCGCGGGTGCTGCTCGCCAAGGCACTCACCGGCGAGGGCGTCTCCCTCCTCAAGCCGGGCGTCCCGCCGACCCCGCGCCGGGTCGGACCGCCGGTCTCGCTGCGCAAGGGCGGCCCGCTGACGGACCCCCAGGCCGGGGCCGCCCCGGCCGCCGACCGCCCCGTGGTCTCGCTCCACAAGCCGGCCGCCCCCGCCGCTCCCGCTACCCCCGCTCCCGCCTCCGCCCCCACCGCGGACTACCGGGAGGCGATCGGCCGGATCGTCCGGAGCGCCGAGGCGGGCGAGCACGAGACCGCCGCCGAGCTGGCCCTCGACCTGGAGCGCACCACCCTCGCCCTGCACGGCCCGAACGCCCCCGAGAGCCTCCAGCTCCGCCAGGTCCGGGCCCACATCGCCCGCCTGGCCGGCCGCCCCGCCGAGGCCGCCGAGCTCTACCGCGAGGTCGCCGTGGTCCTGCTGCGCGAGCGCGGCCCCGAGGACCCCGAGACCCAGCAGATCGCCACCAACGCCGAGGCCTGCTGGCGTGCCGTCACCGACCGCGCCGAGGCGATCCGGATGGCCCCCGAGATCATCGAGCTCCGCGCCCACCTCCCGGGCCCCGAGGGCCGCAAGCTCCGAGCCGCCGAACGCTACCTGAAGCAGCTCGCGGCCGCGGGCTGACCCCGGCTCAGTCGGACAGCCCGCGGTCCGGGGCGCTCATGTCACCGGTCCGCGGGACGCCCTCGGCCAGGCCGTAACGGAGCAGCACGGTGCCCTGCGGGCCGGTGGCCGGGGGTTCGAGGAGGGTGAGGTTGCTCGGGACGGTGCCGTCGCCGAAGACCTTCTTGCCGACGCCGAGGACGATCGGGTGCACCCAGAGGTCGAGCCGGTCGAACAGCCTCTCCCGCAGCAGGCTCTGGACGAGATCCAGGCTCCCGACCACCTTGATGTGCTCGTGCCGCTCCCGCACCTCCCGCACGGCGGCGGCCAGGTCCGGGCCGAGCTGCACGGAGCCGGCCCAGGGCAGGTCCGGCGTGCCGCGGGAGGCGACGTACTTCGGGACGCGGTTGAAGAGGGTGGCGATCGCGTCGTCCTGGCCGCCGCTCTCCTGGTGCGGCCAGTACCCGGCGAAGATGTCGTACGTCCGCCGCCCGAGCAGCAGCGCGTCGGTGTCCCGGTAGGCGGCCATGATCTGAGCCCCGGTCACCTCGTCCAGCAGCGGCGCCTGCCAGCCTCCGAACGGGAACCCGACCGGATCCTCCTCCGGCCCGCCGGGCGCCTGCCCGACCAGGTCGAGCGTCGCGAACATCTCGATCTCAATGAGGCCCATGCATCCACGATAGGACCGGGGCGAGGTCGGGGGCGCGGCGGAACGTGATGCCGGGGGCGCGGGGAACTGCGCGCGGGGGGACGGCAGCACCGGCAACTGGCTGATGTGCCCTCAGTTGCCGGTGGGCCGCCTTCCGATTCGCGCAGTTCCCCGCGCCCCTGGGGCCTTCGGCCCCGAGGCGCTGCCGTGCCTACCGGGCGCCGCCGTTGACGTAGAGGGTCTGGCCGCTGACGTACGCGGCGTCCTCGCTGGCGAGGAAGGCGACCACCGAGGCGACCTCCTCGGGGAGGCCGACCCGCCGCAGGGGGGTGCGCTCGGCGGCCAGGGCCTGGTGCTCCTCGGCGGTGGCGCCGACGCGTTCGGCGGTGGCGGCGGTCATGGAGGTGGCGATGTAGCCGGGGGCGACGGCGTTGACGTTGACGTTGAAGGGGCCGAGCTCGATGGCCAGGGTGGCGGTGAGGCCCTGGATGCCGGCCTTGGCGGCGGCGTAGTTTGCCTGGCCGCGGTTGCCGAGGGCGGAGCGCGAGCTCAGCGAGACGATCTTGCCGTACTTCTGCCTGCACATGTACGACTGCGCCACGTGGCTGCAGTTGTAGGCGCTGGTCAGGTTGACGGTGAGGACGGCGTCCCAGTCGCTCTTCGGCATCTTGAAGAAGAGGTTGTCCCGGGTGATCCCGGCGTTGTTGACCAGGATGTGGAGGGCCCCCAGCTCCTCGACCACGGTGGCGAAGACGCGCTCCACCGCGTCGTAGTCGGCCACGTCGCAGCCGTAGGCGCGGGCGGTGCCCCCCTTGGCGGTGATGGCGTCCACGGTGCCCTGGGCCCGCTCGGCGGTGAGGTCGAGGACGGCGACGGTCGCGCCCTCCTCGGCCAGCCGGAGGGCGGTGGCGGCGCCGATGCCCTGGGCCGCACCGGTGACGACGGCGATCTTCCCTGCGAAACGACTCATGATCCCTGACTCTCCCTCAGACCTTCTCGACCAGAACGGCACTGCCCTGCCCGACCCCGACGCACATGGTGGCCAGCCCTCGCCGGCCGCCGGTGCGCCGCATCCGGTGCAGCAGCGTGGTGAGGATGCGCGCGCCCGAGCTGCCGAGCGGGTGGCCGAGCGCGATGGCCCCGCCGGTGGGGTTGACCAGCTCCGGGTCGATGCCCAGCTCCCGGACGCTGGCGAGCGCCTGGGCGGCGAACGCCTCGTTGAACTCGGCCTCCTGGAGGTCCTCCAGCCGCCAGCCGGTGCGGGCCAGCACCTTGCGGGTGGCGGGGACGGGGCCGATGCCCATCACGTCGGGGTGGACCCCGGCGGAGGCGCCGGCCACGTAGCGGCCGAGCGGCTCCAGGCCGAGGTCGTTCAGGGCCTCCTCGCTGACCAGGATCAGACCGGAGGCGCCGTCGTTCATCGGCGAGGCGTTGCCCGCGGTGACGGTGCCGCCGGCCCGGAAGACGGGCTTGAGGGCGGCGAGGCGCTCCAGGGTGGTGTCCTCGCGGATCGACTCGTCCTGGCTGACCGTCACGCCGTCGGCGCGCAGCACCGGCAGCAGTTCGGCGTCGAAGAGGCCGTCCTTGCGGGCGGCGGCGGCCCGCTGGTGGCTGCGCAGGGCGAAGGCGTCCTGGTCCTCGCGGGTGACGCCGAACCGGCTCGCCACCTCCTCGGCGGTCTCGCCCATGCTCAGCACGCCGTGCAGCTCGCGCATCCTCGGGTTGGTGAGCCGCCAGCCGAGCCGGGTGTCGAAGGTCTCCATCTTGTGCGGGAGGGCCTCGTCGGGGCGGGGCAGCACGAAGGGGGCGCGGCTCATCGACTCGCAGCCGCCGGCCAGCACCACCTCGGCCTCGCCGGAGCCGATGGCCCGGGCGGCGGAGGTGACGGCCTCCATGCCGGAGGCGCAGAGCCGGTTGACGGTGGCACCCGGGACGGTGTCGGGCAGGCCGGCCAGCAGGACGGCCATCCGGGCGTTGTTGCGGTTGTCCTCGCCGGCCTGGTTGGCGGCGCCCCAGTAGACGTCGTCGATCCGGGCGGGGTCCAACTGCGGTACCTCGTCGAGCAGTCCGCGCAGCACCAGGGCCGAGAGGTCGTCCGGCCGGACGGTGGAGAGCGCGCCGCGCAGCCGCCCGATCGGGGTGCGGCGGGCGGCGGCGAAGTAGACGGGACGCACGGTGGGGCTCCTCAACTACTCAGGGGGGTAGGGGATTTCAGAAGGCGTTGACCCCGGTGAGGGCGCGCCCGATGAGCAACTTCTGGATCTGGCTGGTGCCCTCGTAGAGGGTCATCACCCGGGCGTCGCGCAGGTACTTGCCGACCGGGTACTCGTCGATGAAGCCGTAGCCGCCGAACACCTGGAGGGCGTTGTTGGCGGCCTTGACGGCGGCTTCACTGGCGAAGAGCTTGGCGGTGGAGGACTCGGTGGCGAACGGCAGACCCCGGTCGATCAGGTCGGCCACCCGCCAGGTGAGCAGCCGGGCCGCCTCCAGTTCCACCGAGATGTCGGCCAGCATCTCCTGCACCAACTGGTAGGAGGCGATGGGCTTTCCGAACTGCTCGCGCTCGGTGGCGTAGCGGACGGCGGCGTCCAGGCAGGCCCGGGCGATCCCGACGCAGCCCGCCGCCACCGACATCCGGCCCTTGGCCAGGGCGACCATCGCGACGGTGAAGCCCTTGCCCTCGGGGCCGAGCCGGGCCGAGTCCGGCACCCGGACGGAGTCGAAGGTCAGCTCGGCGGTGGCCTGGCCGCGCAGGCCCAACTTGCCGTGGATCTCCCGGCGTTCGAAGCCCGGGGTGTCGGTGGGCACCAGGAAGGCGGTGATGCCCCGGTGGCCGGCCTCGCCGGTGCGGGCGAAGACCAGGGCGACGTCGGCCCAGGTCCCGTTGGTGATGAAGGTCTTGGCCCCGCTGATCAGCCAGTGGCCGCCGTCCCGGACCGCCTTGGTGCTCAGGTTGGCGGCGTCGGACCCGGTGCCGGGCTCGGTGAGGGCGAAGCAGGCCAGCGCCTCGCCGGAGCAGAGCCGGGGCAGCCAGTGGCGCTTCTGCTCCTCGGTGCCGAAGCCGCTGACCGACTTGGCGACCAGGCCGAGCGAGACCGAGACGATCCCGCGCACCGAGGAGTCGCCCCGGCCGAGTTCCTCCAGCACCAGGCAGTACGCCAGGTGGTCTCCGCCGCTGCCGCCGTACTCCTCGGGGATGGTCAGGCCGAGGAACCCGACCTTGCCCAGCTTGCCGATGACCGCCCGGTCGACCGACTCGGCGCGGTCCCAGTCGGCGGCGTGCGGGACGATCTCGCGGTCGGTGAACTCGGCGGCGAGCTCGCGGACGGCGGCCTGCTCCTCGGAGAGCTCCAGGTTCATGGCGGTCCTCGGCGTCGGTCGGCTACGGGAGGTCGGGGCGGTGGTCAAAACTAGCGGTGCAAGTTTTAATCGACTGTAGCCCGGCCCCGCAAGGGTGGGAAGACCCCGCCTGGAAGACTGGAGCCACCGCCACCCGACCGGAGGAAGCAGCCATGGCCCGCCCGCGCACCCCCCTGCTCAGCCGCGAGCGGATCGTCGCGGCCGCGCTCGCCCTGGTCGACGCCGAGGGGCTGTCCGCGCTCTCCACCCGGCGGCTGGCCACCGAGCTCTCGGTCAGCGGTCCGTCGCTCTACAACCACTTCGCCACCAAGGACGAACTGCTGGACGCGGTGGTGGACGGCGTGATGGGCGAAGTCGACCTGTCGATGTTCCGGCCGTCCGGCGACGGCGGCCCCGCCGACTGGCGCACGGCGCTGCGCGACTGGGCCCGCTCCTACCGGGCGGCACTGGCCGCCCACCCCAACGTGGTGCCGGTGCTGGCCCAGGGCCCCGGACGGCGGCCGAACGCGCTGCGGCTGGCCGACGCCGTCTTCGGCTGCCTGGTCGAGGCCGGGTGGCCGCGCGGTCAGGCCACCCGGATCGGCGCGCTGATGCGGTACTTCATCACCGGCTCGGCGCTCGGCTCCTTCGCGGGCGGCTTCCCGGAGGACGCCGCCCTCTACGGCGAGGAGTACCCCCACCTCGGCGAGGCGCACAAGCTGGCCGAGCACCGCCGCCGGATCGACGAGGGCGCCTTCGAGACCGGCCTGGAGGCGCTGCTCGACGGCCTGGAGCTGCGCTACGCCCGGACCGTCGAGAGGAGTTGAGTCAGCGGGCGGCGATCGCCGCGCGGACCTCGGACTCCGGGTCGCCGGCGTGGTAGACCCGCTCGGTGGCCTCGATGCCGTCCAGGAACTCCTGGTAGCGCACGGCGTAGCCGAGGTGGACCAGCGGTTCGGCCAGCTCCAGGGCGCGGGCCGGGTCGGAGCCCGGGGCGTGCGCGGTCCAGGCCTCGGTCCACAGGCGGCGGACGGTCTCCCAGCGCTCCTCGCTCAGGAAGTCGCGCGGGCGCAGGCCGTCCACGGCAGGGTGGCCGAGGTAGCTGTCGGAGAAGTCGATGAGGGTGGTGTGCGCGCCGTCGAACCGCCAGTTGCCCGGGTGGAAATCACCGTGCACCAGCGTCTCGGGCAGCCCGCAGTCCGCCAACTCGGCCACGATCGTGGGGAGTTCGACCAGCAGTCGGTCGGCGGCGGCGCGCTCCTCGGGCGTCAGGCCGGTGAGCCGGGGCAGCAGCGCGGCGAAGGCGGCCACCAGGGCGCGCGGGGTGCGGTCCGGCAGATCGTCGACCTTGCCGGCGAGGGCGGCCTGGGCCGCGACCAGCCGGGGCACCGCCGCCAGCATGCCGTCCTCCGGCAGGCCCCAGCAGTCCACCCCGGGGGCGTCCGCGAGCAGCAGCCGTCCCGGCTCGGCGGCCAGCACCACCGGCACCGACTCCGGTGCCACCGAGGCGAGGTGACTGATCACCAGGGACTCGTCCACCGCGAACGGGGGAGTGGTCTTCAGCCAGGCGGAGCCCTCGCCGACCGGCAGCCGGTACAGCCCGGAGAGGTTCCAGCTCTTCACCTGGGCGGCCGGCCCGCTCGCTCCGGCCCGCTCGGCCGCCCAGGCCAGCGCGGCCTGCAGCCCGTCCGGAGTGGCCCAGAGGGCGCGCAGCGGGTCCTCGCCGACCTCCAGTACGGTCGGCTCCAGCCCGGCCGCCGGCCGCGCCAGCGCCTCGACGTGGTAGGCGACGTCACCCCCGACCCCGCCGGTGCCGCCGTGCGCGAGCAGGCGCAGCACCAGCACCGGCACGCCGAGCAGCCGCTCGGCGGCCTCGGCCACCTGGCCGGTCTGCTGCCAGCGGGGGTGGGCCACCGGGAACGGCCCCGCCTGCCCGAGGACCTCGCCCTGGTACGTCACCAACACCGTCACGCTGCGCTCTGTCACGCGCGGCAGTCTGACGGGAGATGATCATCGGGGCAAGTGATTTTCGGGCCGACGGGGCCTGGACGGTGCGGGGCCGGTCACTCGTACTCGGTGCCGCCCTTGCGGGTCAGGTAGGCGCCGCTGACCACCTTGGCGACGGCCCGCCCGCCGGTCACCGGGCTGTAGCGCTCGACCACCGGCCGGATCACCACGCCCTCGCGGATGTGCAGCGCACGGCCGGAGACGGTCTCCCGGCCCTCCGCCAGCTCCAGCACCGTCCCGGTGTCGAACGGGCCGCGCCACAGCTCGGGCACCAACGGCAGCTCCTTCTCCAGGAGTTCGGCCGGGTCCAGCCAGTGCAGCTGACCGTCGATCACCGCGGAGACGGCGAAGACCGCGTACCCGGGCAGCTCGGTGCGGCCGGACTCGCCGTAGCCGAGGTCCTGCACGCCGGTGCCGAACACCTCGCCGAAGACGCCGACCCGGGAGGCCCCGAGCCGCTCGGCCAGCCGGGCGGCCACCTCCGGCACGCCGTGCGCCCTGACGGTGCGCCAGTAGAGGTTGGCCCCGTCCTCCTTGAGGGCCAGCCCCTGGGCGCCGATGCCCTTGGAGGAGACCTGGACGGCGCCGGAGTCGGCGTGCAGGGTGAGCAGGCAGCAGGTGCCGTGCAGCTTCTCGGTGACCACCACCGGCTCACCCGGCTCGAAGAGGTCGGGGAAGCGCTTGAGGTTCTCGATGTCCACCCAGGGCAGCAGCTCCGGCGCGGACTCCACCTCGCCGCTCATGCCGACCGGGATCGGCGGCACCCACTTGGTGATGCCCAGGAGCTCGGACAGGTCCGCCCCCTCCGCCTCGGCCCGCACCAGCTCGGCCGCGGAGACCGCCGCCGGGCGGCAGACGATGCCCTGGGAGAGCTCGCCGCGCAGCCGTACCGCCTTGACCCGGTCGTGGTTGCCCCCGGCCAGGCGCCCGGTCAGGCCGAGCTCCTCGATCAGGGCGGCGGGCAGCACGGCCTGCTCCGGGATGTAGACGGCCAGGTCACCGGTCCGGTACGCGCCCTTGGCGACGACCGCGCGGTAGAGGCCGACCTGGGCCAGCTCCAGCGCGTCGGCGTTCGGATGGGTCAGGACGGTCAGCCGCTCGACCGTCACGCGCAATGTCGACATGTCGGTACCTCCCCCGTTGATGTGGACTGCGTCCACTCTGACCGGAGTCGCATGCCGGGCGCGATCGGTTTTATGACGGCGCGTCGGGCGGGCGGGGCAGGAAGGCCGGCCGCAGGTCCGGGTCCACCGGGTCGTAGTAGCGGTGGTACACCGGGGTCAGCCCGCCGGAGACCGGGGGGACGATCCAGCTCCAGTCCGCCGGGGTCGGACGGCCCAGCCGCTCCTCCTGGGCGATGTGCCGGAGGAAGCGCTCCGACTCGGTGTGGTGGTCGGCGATGGTGACGCCCGCCTCCTGGAAGGAGTGCAGCACCGCGACGTTCAGCTCCACCAGCGCACGGTCCCGCCAGAGCGTCCGCTCGGAGGAGGTGTCCAGGCCCAGGCGCCGTGCCACCTCCGGGAGTTGGTGGTAACGGTCGGCGTCGGCCAGGTTGCGGGCGCCGATCTCGGTGCCCATGTACCAGCCGTTGAACGGGGCCGCCGGGTAGCGGATGCCGCCGATCTCCAGCGTCATGTCGCTGATCGCCGGGACGGCGTACCAGCGCAGGCCCAGCTCGGCGAACCAGGCGTGCTCGGGGTGGCTGAGCTCCACCTCCAGCACCGCGTCCTCGGGCACCTCGTACCAGTGCGGCTCCTCCTCCGGGCGCCGGCGGACCATCAGCGGCAGCACCTCGAACCGCTCCTCGCCGCCCTTCCAGCCCGACTCCCGGGCCAGCGCGGTCAGTTCGGCCCCGGCCGGGTCGCCGACCAGGGCGCCCTCCGGGGTGGTGCGGCCGGCGTAGCGGACCAGCTGCTGGTTGACGATCCGCGGCCCGGGACGGCCCGGCCGGTCCGGGGCGAAGACGGTGATCACCGGACGGATCCGCCCGCCGTTGGTGGCCGCCCGCAGGTGGTCGAAGCACTCGGAGGCCAGCTCGTCGGGGGAGTCGACCCCCCGCCGGTCGCGGACCACCAGGCTGCGCCAGTAGAGCCGCCCGATGCAGCGGGCCGCGTTGCGCCAGGCCAGCCGGGCCCCGAAGGCCAGCTCCTCGGCCGTGTGCTCGTAGGTGCCGGTCCGCTCGATCTCGGCGAGCACCTGACGGACCCTCGGCGCCGGGTCGCCGCCGCCGGGCCGCTCCCGGTGGAACTGCCGGACGAAGTCCACCGCCTGCCCGGCGAGCGGATCCGTCGCCGGGTCCTCGGCGGCCGGTGGCGGCGGAGCGGACCCCACCGCCACCGCACCGGAGTACGGACAGCCCGGAGCCGTCGCGACGACGGCGGACCTGCGGGTACGAAGCCGACTGAAGATCAAGGACACCTACCTCCCACGGCCATGGAAGCCCAGGTGCCGGACCGGCCGGACGGAGTGCGGCAATCCCGCCCGGCCGGTGTGATGACCCGCTAAAGTGCGCGCGCGGAGCCGGTCGTGACCGCTCAGTCCCGCGGGAAGGAGAGCGAGAGCCCGAACCGGCCGGCCTCGTCGGTCCACCACTGCGAGAGCTCCAGGCCGGCCGCCGCCAGCTCGGCCTCGATGCCCTCGCGGCGGAACTTCGCCGACACCTCGGTGCGCAGCTCCTCGCCGCGCTCGAACCGCACCGCCAGCCCGAGCCCGCCGATCGTCACGGTCTGCGCGATCCGCGAGCGCAGCCGCATCTCGATCCACTCCTCGCGCTCGTCCCAGAGCGCCACGTGCTCGAACAGGGTCGGGTCGAAGTCGGCGTCCAGCTCCCGGTTGACCACCTGCAGCACGTTCTTGTTGAAGGCGGCCGTCACCCCGGCCGCGTCGTCGTAGGCGCGGACCAGCACCTCGCGGTCCTTCACCAGATCGGTGCCGAGCAGCAGCGCGTCGCCCGGCGCCATCGCCTCCCGGAGCCGCTTCAGGAAGACCGCCCGCTCGGCCGGCAGGAAGTTGCCCAGCGTGCCACCGAGGAAGACCACCAGCCGGGGGCCGCCGCCGGGCGGTAGGCCGAGCTGCTCGGTGAAGTCGGAGACCACCGCGTGGGTGGTGAGCTCCGGGTAGTCCACGGTCAGCGACTCGGCCGCCGCGGTGAGCGCGCTCTCGCTGACGTCCACCGGCACGTAGGTGCGCAGGGTGCCGAGCTCGCGCAGCGCGTCCAGCAGCAGGCGGGTCTTCTCCGAGGCGCCCGAGCCGAGTTCGACGAGGGTACGGGCGCCCGTGGCGAGCGCGATCTCGGCGGAGCGGTCGGTCAGGATCTCCCGCTCGGCCCGGGTCGGGTAGTACTCGGGCAGCCGGGTGATGTCCTCGAACAGCTCGCTGCCGCGCGCGTCGTAGAACCACTTCGGCGGCAGCGTCTTCGGACTGGCCGTCAGACCGTGGCGCACGTCGTGGCGTAGCGCGTGGCTGAAGTGGTCGGCGGCGAGCAGGCGGGTCAGCTGGTGGGTCTTCACGGCTGTACTCCTTCGTGCAGCGGGTCGTACATCAGGCAAGTCGGTTCGCGGGTGCATCAGTTGGTGCGGTCGAGGGGGAGGACGGTGACGCCCTCGGCGGTGGCCAGCAGCAGGGAGCGGTCCGGCACCCGCCGCCACCCCGGAGCGTCGTCGCCGGGTTCGGAGGCGACCAGCACCGAACCGGGCCCCGAGCGGTGGTGCAGGTCGTCGCCCCAGGCGGTGGCGGCGAGCGAACTGCCGTCGGTGAGCAGCAGGTTGAGCCGGGCGTCGGTGTGCTTGGCCACCTCGCGGACGGTGTCCGCGAGCGCCTCGCCCAGCTCGGCGCCGGCCCGTAGCCGGTTCAGCGCCAGGGCCCAGACCAGGGCCGAGTCGGTGCGCGCGGTGAGCGAGAGCAGCTCGGCCGGGGGCAGCTGCGCGGCCAGCCCGCCGAGCCGCTCCGGCCAGCCGGGCAGCACCCCGTTGTGGGCGAACAGCCAGGGCCCGGCGGCGAACGGCGCCGCCGCCTGCCCCCCGGCCGCGCAGCCGTGGGTGGCCGAGCGGACGGCGGCGAGCACAGCTCCGGACCGGACCACCCGGGCCAGGTCGGCGAAGCCCTCGTCGGCCCAGACCGGCCCGGCCCGCCGGTAGCGGGCCGGCACCGGGTCGCCCTCGGCGTACCAGCCGATGCCGAAGCCGTCCACGTTCATCGTCCCGTGCTGCTGCAGCCGGGGTGCCCAGGACTGGCGGTAGAGCCCGGACGGCGGGTCCACCACCAGCTCCCGCAGCGCCACCGGCGGCCCCAGGTAGGCCAGTTGGCGGCACATCAGCCCTGCTCCGCGTCCCGGGCGGTGCGGAAGCCGGAGAAGATCTGCCGCCGGATCGGGTAGTCCCAGTTCCGGAAGGTGCCCCGGCTGGCCACCGGCGCGGCCGCGAAGCAGCCGCCGCGCAGCACCTTGTACTCGGGGCCGAAGAAGACCTCCGAGTACTCCTCGTACGGCCAGGCCCGGAAGCCCGGGTACGGCCGGAAGTCGCTGGCGGTCCACTCCCACACGTCGCCCATCAACTGCCGGACCCCGTACGGGGACTGGCCGGCCGGGTAGCTGCCGGCCGGGGCGGGCCGCAGGTGGCGCTGGCCCAGGTTGGCCAGCTCGGCGGTCGGCTCCTGGTCGCCCCAGGGGTAGCGGCGGGAGCGCCCGGTGACCGGGTCGAAACGGGCCGCCTTCTCCCACTCGGCCTCGGTCGGCAGCCGCCGCCCGGCCCAGCGCGCGTAGGCGTCCGCCTCGTACCAACTGACGTGCAGGACCGGCTCGTCGGCCGGCACCGGCTCGGTGACGCCGAAGCGGCGGCGCAGCCACTCGCCACCCTCGCGGCGCCAGAACAGCGGGGCGGTCAGCCCGGCCTGCTGCCGGTGCGCCCAGCCCGCCTCGGTCCACCAGCGCGGGTCGTCGTAGCCGCCGTCGGCGATGAAGCGCTGGTAGGCGCCGTTGGTCACCGGGGTGGTGTCCAGCCGGTACGCGGCCAACTCGACCCGGTGGGCCGGGCGTTCGTTGTCCAGCGCCCAGGGCTCGGTGTCGGTGCCCATGGTGAACGGACCGGCCGGGATCAGCACCTCGGCCGGCAGCGGGCCGGTCCGGGTGTCCGGCGGCTCGGGGGCGGTGAGCGCGACCGGGCCCCGGCGGAGCTGATGGGTGATCAGCATGGTCTCGTCGTGCTGCTGCTCGTGCTGGACGATCATGCCGAAGGCGAAGCCGTCCCGCAGCAGCGGCGAGGGCCCGTCCAGCGGGGTGGCGGCCAGCAGGTCGAGCGCCCGGCCACGGACCTCGTGGGCGTAGGCGCGGGCCTCGGCGGGCGGCAGCAGCGGCAGCTTGGGGCGCTCGGCGCGTGGGTGCTCGAAGGCGTCGTAGAGCGGGTCGATCTCGGGGTGCATCGGGTCCCGGCCGCCGACGTTGCGCAGCAGCCAGAGCTCCTCCTGGTTGCCGATGTGCGCCAGGTCCCAGACCAGCGGCGACATCAGCGCGGAGTGCTGGGCCGTCAGGTCGTGGTCCTCCAGCGCGGTCAGCCCGGCGGTGCGCTCGCGGGCGGCGAGCAGCTCGGCGGCGATCCGCTCCCGCAGCGCCTCGGCGCCGGTCTCGCGGGTCTGTTCCAAGGACTGGTCCAGGGCTTCGTTCAGCATGCTGCTGCCTCCAGGGCGAGCGGGAGCGCGCCGGAGCGCACGGCGTCGAGTTGGTCGTCGGCGGGGCACCGGCCGCGGGCGGGGTAGCGCTCGGCGAAGTCGGACAGCGCGGTGCGCAGCCGGGCCGCCGGGGCGCCGCGCCGGGCCAGTGCCTGGTCGGCCAGCGCGAAGCAGGCCAGTGCGGCCCGGCGCAGCTGCGGATCGGCCATCGCCAGCGTGGCCGCGCGGTGCCAGAGTTCGGTGCGCGGGGGGTGCCGGTCGCGGTAGGACGGAGTGGCCAGCGGCTCCAGTGCGTCGAGGCAGGCGTCGGAGGCGGCCGGGTCGTCCAGCAGCGCGGAGACCAGGGCGAGCGGTGCCTGCCAGCCCTCGCCGGGCTGGGCGTCGATCATCCGCAGCTCCAGGTGGCCGCGCGGGCGGACCGGCGGGAAGAGCGTGGTGCGGTGGTACTCCAGGTCGGCCAGGGTGGGCGGGCGTTCGCCCTCGCCGCGGAGCCAGCCGCGGAAGGTGAGGCCGGGTGGGGCGGTCCACGGCAGGCCGTCCGGGCGGCGCACGCAGAGCACCTCGGCGTCCAGCACGTACTCGGCCCAGCGCTCGCGCGGGTCGCCGTCCAGGGCGGGGGCCAGGGTGCGGGTCGGGTCCATCCGGGACCAGACCAGCTGACGGGTCGACCGGTGGCCGGTCGGGCGGCCGTCCAGCAGCGGGGAGTTGGCGAAGGCGGCGACCAGGACGGGGCCCAGCAGGTGGAGCAGCCGCCAGCGGCTGCCGTGGGAGAGAGGTCCGTCCTCGGTGCCGGCGTCCACGCAGACCTGGGCGGAGGCGGTGCCGGTCATCATCACCCGGCCCCAGGGGTTGGCCCGCTCGAAGTGGCACTCCATGGCCAGGTAGCGGGGGTGGTCCAGCCCCATCCGGCGCTCGCGCTCCAGCGGATCGGTGCCGCTGCCGGTCAGCCGCAGTCCGTGGGCGGCGAGGGTGGTGCGGAGGGCGGCCTGGTCGGCCAGCAGGAGATCGGCGCAGCCCTCGGGGGTGGCGGCGGGCGGGGAGCTGAGCTCGACCTGCCCGCCCGGCTCACGGGTGAGGACGCTGCCGGAGGGGAGCTGCGGACCGTCCGGCCCCTGGTGGACCGGCAGGGCGCCCAGCGCCTCCGCGAGTCTGGAGGGGGCCACCGGTGCGGCGGGGGCGAGGGTGTCGTGGACGAACCACTCGGCCTCCACCCCGACCAGTCCGGGAGGGCCGATCTTGAAACATATGCCGCTCAGATGGCTCAGCGCGGCGGACTCGCTGAGCGGCAACGGGGTCTCGACGGCCTGCCGGTCGGGCGCCGACTGGACGGCGGTCAGGCCGGGGCGAAGCGGGGTCACCGGGATCACGTCTCCTTGGGTCGTGCCGCACCGGGTGGGTGCCCGGGCGGGCTCCGGCCGGTCCGGCCGGGCCACGGGCGGCGGGCCGACGGCGCGGCGCCCACGCCGCCCGGGCGTGGAGCTCCTGCCCAGTCTGCTACGGAACTCCTGTTCGCGCCGTGGATTCGACCCGCTGTTCCGCTCATCGTCACTTCGACCTGGGCACTTCCGGCCGGAGCGGAACGAACGCGCCGGCGCCCGCCCGGATCCGGCCAATCGGAAAACCAGGAGCCCGGCCACGGCCACCGGCGGCAGACTGGCCCGCATGAGCGAAACGGATGCCGCGGAGACCACCAAGGCCGACCTCCACCTGTACCTCCAGGACGCCCGCGAGGCCCTGCTCTGGAAGGTCGACGGCCTCTCCGAGTACGACCTGCGCCGCCCGGTCACCCGCACCGGCACCAACCTGCTCGGCCTGGTCAAGCACGTCTGCGCCGCCGAGGCCGCCTACTTCGGCGAGACCTTCGGCCGCCCCGTCGAGGCCCCCGGCCTCTGGGTCGCCGACGCGGCCGAGCCCAACGCCGACCTCTGGGCCCGGGCCGACGAGAGCCGCGCCGAGATCCTGGACGCGTACGCCGCGGTCCGCGCGCACGCCGACGGGACGATCCGGCTGCTCGGCCTGGAGGCCGTCGGCCGGGTGCCCTGGGGCCGGCGGAGCGAGCTGACGCTGCGCCGGGCCCTGGTGCACATGACGGCCGAACTGCACCGGCACGTCGGCCAGGCCGACATCATCCGCGAGCTGATCGACGGCTCGGTGGGCCTGCGGCCGGACGGGGACGTGATGGCCCCCGGCGACGAGGACTGGTGGCGGGCCCACCACGACCGGGTCGAGGCGGCGGCCCGCGAGGCCGCCCACCGGGCGGGGGAGCGGAATCCGGCCACGACCTGACGGATCCTCGACGGACGGGCCGCGGCGGAGGTACCGGGCGTCCATGCTGGGAAGATTCGCGGCCGACCCGACGGCCGGAACGGGAACCAGGCGGCCGGACGGCCGGGGGAGGACCGGAGCAGTGAGCACCACGGCGCAGCAGGAGAACTCCGACCGGATCACGCTGTACATCACCGAGCAGGTCGACCCCGGGCACGAGGAGGACTTCAAGGTCTGGGCCCGCGGCATCCTCAGGGCGGCCGGCACCCACCCGGGCAGCATCGGCACCGGTCTGCTGCCGCCCACCGAGCAGGACGGGCCCTGGCGGCTGCTGCTGCACTTCCGGGACGCCGCCGCCTTCCGCAGCTGGCAGGAGTCCCCGATCCGGGTCGCGCTGCTGGCCAAGGGCCGCGAGGACGGCTACCACCGGATGGTCGGCCGGCAGGAACTGCGCGGGGTGGACGGCTGGTTCGCCGCCACCGCGGCCCCCGCCCCGGCCGGCCCCAAGCCGGGCCGCTGGAAGATGTGGATCGTCTCCACCTTGGCCATCGCCCCGATCACCTCGGTGGTCAACCTCTTCCTCGTCCCCCACCTCACCGCCCTGCCGGTCCTGCTGCGCACCGTGCTGCTGGCCCCGGTGATCTGCTACCTGATGGTCTACGTGGCCATCCCGCTGGTCACCAAGGCCCTGCGCCGCTGGATCTTCCCGGCCTGACGGGGCCCGCAGACGACGGTGGCCCCGCCGGAAGATCCGGCGGGGCCACCGCTCGACTCACCCTCCCGGGGCTACTCCTGAGGGGCGATCAGCAGTTCGCCGACCCGCTGGCCGGCCGCCTCCCGCACCGAGAAGCCCGCCTGCTCCAGGACGGCCGTGATCGCGGCGTGCATGGCGGCCTGAGCGGTCGTCATCGCCTTGACCTCCGGGTCCGCCAGCAGCTCGGCGTGGGGCACCGACAGGAAGTGCGTCTGCACGCTCGGGTGCACCCGCCACTTCAGGTAGGCGGACGGCGGCAACTGCTCCCCGTCCGCGACCTCCAGCTGGACGCCGGAGCTCAGCTCGGGGTTCCAGGTGGAGGCGATCGGGAGCCCGGCGCGGACCAGGGCCACCTTCACCTTCTCCACGAAGACGTCGTGTTGGAACACTGCACCCTTCCTAGAAGCCCATGGCCTTGAGCAGCATGCGCTTGAGCTCGTCGTTCGACTGTTGGTTGATCAGCTTGCCCAGCTCGGTGGCGGGGTCGCTCCAGGGTACTGACCAGGTCACCTTGACGTCGTCGGCGATGTGCTCGCCGAGGTTCCCCGCGCAGCGCGGGCACGGCTGGCGCTCGGAGTAGATCTCGGTGATCTTCTCACCGGGCTTCAGCTGATTGATGATCATGTCCTCGGAGTGCAGGTCGTCTCCGTGGCTGATCCCGTACACGGGCTCGGCCCGGCCCTCCACCCGGGCCACCGCGACGTTGCGCAGCTCCAGCCCGATGTACTTCGTCCGGTGCTTGAACGCCAGGGTGGAGAGGTCACCACCGTTGATGGCGACCTTGAACCCGATCGGGCAGATGGTGTTGTGGACCAGCACCCCCACCGTGCCCGCGAGCACGAAGTAGGTGTGGGCCACGTCCACGGTGAGGTCGTAGGTGACCATCGCCGAGACGTAGTTGCGCACCGCCCGGACGGTGACCGGCTCCTGGCCGTCCGTCTGCAGCTGGTCCCCGACGGCCAGTCGGGAGGCGTTGACGAACGCCTGCCGGCTCTGGTCGTAGTACGGGTGGTTCTGGGTGCTGGTGATCCGCCGGTCCCCACCCGGGGTGCTGACCGTGAGCTCGGTGAACTCGGTGTCGGTGGTGGTGACGAAGGTGTCCGTGACCGTGTTGGCCTGGACCCCACCACCCCCGACCGCGCTGTCGACCCGGTCTCCGACCCGGATCGTCTCGATCGGACGCACGCTGCCGTCGGCCATCCGGACACCGGTGCCGGCCGGGAAGCTGTGCGTGGGGTTGCACGGGATCAGCCCCGAGGGGAACTTCCGCAGCCAGGCGGCCACCGCCGCCGTCTTCAGACGGGTCGCCATGAAGGCGCTCATCTTGGCTTCGCGGGCCAGCTGGGTCAGCACGTTCAGACCGGCCTCGACGCCGACCATGTCGCCGATCACCACGGCCGCGTGCACGGCGTAGGCCCCGCGGGCGACCAGCTTGACCGCGGTGGGCAGCACCAGGCTGGCGGCCGCCCAGTAGCAGTCCGAGTTGTGGAACGAGAGGTTCTTCGCGCAGCCGACGAAGTCGCTCACCAGGCTGTAGGCCAGCGCCTTGGTGAACGCCCAGTCCATCGCCACCATGTCGACGTCGAAGACGTACGGGCCCTCGTACGCCACCGGGTAGGAGTCGATGAACTCCTTCTCGTACTTGCCGGTCGCGATGCAGGCGGCCGCCGACCCGTCCGGGATGTCACAGGTGACCAGGAAGGCCATCGCCTTGCCGGTCAGCTTCACCTGGGCGGGCAGCTTGCAGTACAGCGGGTTGTGCGGGTTGAACTTGCACTGGTCGGTGGCGTAGCCGGTACCGGCCACGTCGACCGTCTCGATGACCACGCCCGGCGGGAGCTCCGGGTCGACGCCGGTGCCCGTCCCCGAGTTGGCCGGCGGGTTGCGGTCCAGCTCCGCCGCGGCCTCGGCGATGTCCTGCGCCTGCTCGGCGTCGGCCTTCGCGTTGGCCGCCGACTCCTTGGCGTTCGCGGCCGAGGTCTCGGCCTCGTCGGCGAAGTGGTCCGCGTTGTTGGCCGACACCTTGGCCCGGTCGGCCGCGTCGCGGGCAGTGCTCGCGTCGAGCTCGCTCGCGTCCGCCGAGGCACGGGCGGCCGCGGCCTCCTGGTTCGCCTGGCGGGCCGACTCGTCCGCCTTCCAGGAGTCCGACTGGGCTTGGGCGTTGAGGTCGTCCAGCCGCTGGGAGACGGCCTGGACCTCCTTGGAGTCGGCCGCCGCCTGGTTGGCCGACTTGAGCGCCGCGGCGGCCGCCTTGGAGGCCTTGGCCGCAGACTTGGCCGCGTCCGCCGCCGCCTGGGCCGCCAACTTGGCGTCCCCGGCCGCACGGTCGGCCGCGTCCTGCGCCGCCTTCGCGTACGCCTCGGCCTCGGCCGCGCGCAGCTCGGCGACCGCGACGGACTGCTCCGCCAGGGTCTTCGCGGTGTCCGCGACCACGACCGACAGACCGGCCGTGGCGTTGGTCGCCGCGAACGCGATGCCCAGCTGGATCGCCTGGTCCGCCGGGGCGTTGACCGCCGCCGCCGTGTCCCGGGCGATCTCCGCCTGCTGCGAGGCGGCGTGCGCCTGGCCGGAGGCGGTGGCGCTGTCCGAGGCGGCCGCGTCGGCCTCCTTCTTCGCGCCCTGGGCGGCCGACTTGGCGTCGGCCGCGTGCTGCGCGGAGGACTTGGCCAGCGCGGTGGCCGCGTCGGAGTTCTCCTTCGCGATGCCGGCCTGCTGGATCGCTTCGGCGGCCAGGTAGTGGCCCTGCGCGGAGTTGGCCTGGGTCTTGGCCGCCGCCGAACGGGCGGTCTTGGCCGCCGCGTCCGACTTGGCGGCCGCCGCCGTGCTGACGGTCGCCGCGGCGCGGGCGTTGACCGCCGCGTCCTCGGCGGCGTCGGCGTCCTCATCGGCCTTGATCGCCGCATCGGTGGCCGCGTTGGCCGCCCGGCGGGCGTCCTTGGCGGCCGTCTCGGCGCCGGCCGCGGCATCGGTGCCGAGCTTCGCCGCGTAGTCGGCGTCGGCGGCAGCGGCCTTCGCCCGGGCGGAGTCCGCCTCCTTGCGTGCGGTCGCGGCGCGGTTCTTGGCCGCGGCCGCGTCGGTCTCGGCCTGCTTGGCCTTGGCCTCGAAGCCGGCCGCCGTGTCGGCGTCGCCCTTGGCCCGGGACTCCTCGGCCGCCGCCGCCTCGGCCTGACGCTGCGCGTCCGCCGTGGCGGTCGCGGCCTTGGCCCGCTCCGCGTCCGCCGTCTGCCGGGCGGCGGCGGCGTTCTGCCGCTCCCGCTCGGCGGTGGCCGCCGCGTCCTTGGCCTTGGCGGCCTCGGCCTTGGAACTGGCCTCCAGCGGGACGATCCTGGCCTTGTCCTGCGCCACGATCGCCGCCGCGTCGGCCGCGGCGCGCGCCTTGCCCTCGGCGGCGACCGCGTCGGCCTCCGCCTTCTGGGCGCTGTCCTGCGCGGTCTCGCGCAGGAAGGCGGCCCGGGCGGCGTGCGCCTGGGCACTGGCGTTGGCCAGCAGCGCGGCGCTGTCGTTCAGCGTCGCGTTGGTCGCCGCCACCGCGGTCTTCAGCGCCAGCGCGGTGGCCTTGGAGGCCGCCGCGGCGGACTTGGTGACCTGCGCCGACTGCTTGGCGTACGACAGGCCGCGGTCGATCGGCGTGCCGTTCGCGGTGGCGATCTGCTGCGCCGCCGCCGAGGCCGAACTCGCGGTCGTGTCAGCGGACTTGGCGTCGACCGCGTTCTGGTCGGCGGTGGCCGAGAGGCCGTCCACCCGCTGCTTCAGCTTCGCCAGGTCCGCGTCCACCGAGATCGGCTTGCCGTCGGAGGAGAAGTTGTCGCCGTTGAACCACTCGGGCCAGTGCTTGATCGTGGTGTTCCACGTGCTGTGCGGGTCGGCCTGAGCCTCCATCAGGTTCTTGGCGACCCACGCGTTCCCGAGCGCGTCGTGCATCGCCACCGCGCTGGACTGCAGCGCGGTCAGCGCCTTGATCTCCGCGGTCGCGATCGTGGTGCGCTGCTGGGACTGGGCGGCGTACTCGGCCTCCCACTCCGCCGAGGCGGTCTCTTCGACCTCCACCAGTACCACGTACGGGTCCTGGGGGTTGCTCGGGTCACCGCTGGACCAGCGGGTCTTCAGGCTCTCCACCTCGCGCCGGAACTCCGGCGTGCCCTTGACCGGGGAGACGGTGGGGAAGCCCTTGTACTCGATGAAGCGCCGGACGTCGTCCGCCGACCCCTGCATCTGCGGGGAGTACAGCATCAGACCCCACAGGCCGTACGGGTCGCCGCCCTCGGCCTGCTTCTGCCGGATGATCTCGCCGACCCGGGCCTTCGCCTCGGGCGTGGCCTGCGGGACGTTGACCGGCCAGCCCCAGCTGAGGCCGCCGCCGATCCGGGAGTAGACCTGGCCCGGGCCGAGCGCCTTGGTCACCGCGGTGTCGTACTCGGGCTCGCTGTCGGCGAAGTCCGAGGTGAAGTACTTCCAGACGGTGTCCTCGCGCTCGTCCTGACGGGTGTTCATCCCGTTCATCAGGTCGCTCGCCGAGTCCACGTCCTTCTGCCAGGCGTTCCAGACGTCCTGGTCGAAGAAGAGCTCCGGCTGCGCCGAACCCGGCCCGGCGAGCCGCGAGGCCGCCAGCGTCTTGGAGGCGACGCCGCCGACCTGGAACAGGTAGGCCAGGTTGGCGCGGCCGATCCGGACCCTGGCCTGGGTGTCCATCACCTTCTGCCGGGCGTCCAGGTCGTGCCGCTGCTTCGCGGCCTCCTGGGCGGCTTTGATCTGCGCGGCCAGCGCCGCCTCGTCCCGGCGCAGCTGCTCCTCGGCGGCCTTGGCGGCCTCCTCGGCCTTGGCCGCGTCGGCCTTCGCGGTACCGGCCGACCTCTCCGCCTCGTCGGCGGCCTGCTTGGCCTTGTCGGCCGAGGTGCGGGCGTTCTTCGCGGTGGCGTCCGCGTCCTTGGCGGCCTGCGCCGCCACGGCCGCGTCCTTCTCCGCCGTACTGGCGGCCGCGTCGGCCGCCTGCGAGTCGGTCAGCGCGTCCTGGGCCGACTTCGCCGCCGCCTGGGCCTGCGCCCGGGCCGCAGCGTCGAGCTCGGCGGCCTTGGCCGCCGCCGCCTTGGCCGCCGCGGAGTCGGTGGCCGCGGTGGCCGCCGACTTCTGCGCCGCGTCGGCATACTTCGCTGCCTTGGCGGCGGAGTCCGCCGCCCTGGCAGCCGCCTCGGCCGCCAACTTGCTGTCCCCGGTGGCCCGCTCGGCAGCGGCCTTGGCGTCGGCGGCCAGCTTCGCGGAGTACGCGGCGTTGGCGTCCGAGACGGCGGTCTGCTGCTGGGCCAGGGTCTTGGCGCCCTGCGAGGCGAGCACCGCGAGCCCGGCCGAGGAGTCGGTCGTGGCGAACGGGGTGCCCAGCTCGATGGCGGTGTTGGCCGGCGCGGTCACGGTGGCCGCGGCGGCCCGGGCCAGCGCGGCGGCCTGGCCGGCCGCGTACGCCTGGCCGGCCGCGTCTCCGGCCGCCGTGACGGCCGAGTCCACGTCCTTCGTCGCGGCCACCGCCGCGGTGTTGGCCTTGAGGGACTCCTGCGCGGCCTGCTCGGACGTGCTGGCGGCCTCGGTGGCCTTCTTGGCGGCGGCCTCCGCGTTGTCGATCGCATAGGCCGCGGCGGCCTCGGCGGTCATCGCGGTGGAGTACGCCAGTAGGGCGTTGGCCTGGGCGTCGGCCGCCCAGGTGGTGGCCCGGGCCGCTGCTGCGGCGGCCGTGGTGGCCGCCTCGCGGGCGGCGGTGGAGGCCGAAGTGGTGTCCGTGGCCTTGGCGTTGGCCTGGTCGGCCTCGGCTCCGGCCTGCTGCGCGGCGGTGGCGGCGGCCTGGGCGGCGGCCTTGGCCTCGGCGGCCGAGGAGGTGCCCTCGGCGGCGACCGCGGCGGCGGCCAGCGCCTGCGCGTTGGCGGCGGCCACGTCCTTGCGGCGCTGCGCGTCGGCGGCGGCGCGGCGGGCGACGGCAGCCTGGGCCTCCGCCTCCTTGGCCGCCTGGGCCCGCTTCACCGAGTCGGCGTTGGAGCCGTGCGCCTGCTTGCGCTTGTCGTCGGCGGCCTTGAACCTGTCGAGCGTGTCGTTGAGCGCGGTCCTGGCGTTGCCGCGCTGCTTCTCCGCCTCGGCCTTGGCCTTGGCGGCGTTCTGACGCTCCGTCTCCGCGTTGGCGGCGGCGGTCTTGGCCCGGTCCAGCGCGGCGGTGGCGTCGGCCTGGGCCTGCTGGGCCTGGGCCTTGGCGGTGGCCACGTTGGCCGCCGCGGCGGCGGCCGCGTCGGCCTTGGCCTTGGCGGTGTCGGCCAGGGCGGCGGCACGGGCGGCGCTGTCCTCGGCCGACTGGCGCTGGAACTGCGCGCGGGCGGCCGCGGCCTGGGCCTGGGCGTTGGCGAGCAGGGTGGCGCTGGTGGCGGCGGTCCCGTTCACGGCCTGGACGGCGACGTCCAGCGCGTTGGCGGTGGCCAGTGCGGCGGCCGCGGAGGCCTTGGTGACCTGCGCGGACTGGATGGCGTAGGCCATCCCGCGACCGCGCGGCAGCCCGTTGTCGTCGGCGATCCTGTCACCGGCGGCCAGCGCGGCCGGGATCTTGTCGGCGGCCAGCTTGGCGTCGTTGGCGGCCTTGCGGGCCACGGCGGCCTGCGCGACGACCAGCGTCTTGATGGTGGCGAGGTCGGCGGTGGCCTGGGCGTCCGTGCGCGGCGGCGCGTTCGCCAGCCGCTTGGTCGGGTTGGCCTGCCACTTGAGGACCTCGCCGGCCGACCAGCCGTAGCCGAGCGCCTGGTGCATCGCCTCGGAGCCGGTCTGAAGGGCCGTCAGGGCGTCGACCTCGGCCTTGAGCACGTCCGAGCGCGGCTGGACCTGTCCGGCCAGCTCGGCCTTCCACTCGGCCCAGGCGACCTCCTCGACCTCGACCAGGACCTTCTTCCAGTCCACCGGGTTGGAGATGTCACCGGAGGCCCAGCGGGCCTTCAGCGCCTCGACCTCGATCCGGAACTCGGGCGTGCCCTTGACCGGCCCGGCCATCGGCATGCCGTGGTACTGGATGAACCGGCGGACGTCGTCGGCCGATCCCTCCTTGGCGTTGGCGCCGAGCATGGTGAAGATGCCGAAGGTGTCCTGGCCGCCGTTCTCGGCGATCAGCTCCTGGACGATCTGGTCCACCTTGGCCAGCGCGGCCTGGTCGGTGGACTTGGCCGGGGCGGGCAGGTACTGCAGCGCGAGCGCGTTGCGCGCGTTGACGCCGCTGGAGGACATGAAGTTGGTGACGTCGGTGTCGTACTGCGGCAGCTTCGTCCCCGAGGCGGTCGCGTACGGGGAGACGAACTGTTCCAGGCCCAGGTCGCGCGAGCCGCGGGCGTCGTCGTCGGCCTTGGCCCGGGCCTCGTCCTGGGTGCCGGCGCCGACCGAGCGGTTGGCGGTGAACTGGTTGACGTGCAGGTCACCGTTGGGAAGCGCCGCCACCTGGATGCTGGTGGTGTTCCGGTCGATCATGCCGTACGAGGCAGCGTCGTTGGTCCACTTGCCGTCGGCCGCCCGGACGCTGTCCATGGCGGCGCCGTCGGCGTCCAGGGCGACCAGGTGCACCCGGTTGTCAGCACCGCCGGCGGCGGCGATCTGCCGCGATGGGTCCGTCCGCACCACCGCCGGGGCGCTCCAACTCCCGTTGGTGCCGCGGGTGGTGGCCCAGACCTTGTTGTCGTCGGAGAGCACACCGACGGTCAGTTCGCCGTTCGGCGTGGCCGCCGCCGCGACGCCCTTGGCGTGCGGGGTGGCCACCGGAGCGGAGGTCCAGCCGCCGGTGGTGGCGCGGACCAGGTCCTGCACCGTCCCGTCGGCCCGGAGCACGGCCACGTGGACCTCGCCGTTGGCGGCGGCGGTGGCGGCCACCGCGCGGGCCTGCCCGCTGCCGTCGGCCACCGTCGCGGCGGACCAACTGCCGTTCGCCCCGCGGACGAAGGCGCGGACGACGTTGTCCGTGCCGAGCGTCACCAGGTGCAGGTCGCCGTTGGGGGTGGTGGCGGCGGTGACGGCCTTCGCCTGCTTGGAGCCGTCGGCCACCGTGGCGGCCGTGACGAGCGTGCTCCACCAGGTGCTGTCGGCGCGGTGGGTGCGCAGCCAGACCAGGCCGTCGGTGCCCAGGGTGAGCACGTGGAGGTCGTTGTTGGCGGCCCCGGTAACGGCCACGTCGGCGATCCGGCCGAGCGTGCCGTCGACCATGACCGGGGCGGACCAGGTGCCGTTGGCGGCCCGGCCGGTGTGCCAGGCCAGGCCGTCGGTGCCGGTGACGTCGAGCTGGAGCTCACCGGTGGCCAGCGCGCCGAGCGAGAGCGAGCTCGCCTTCGGGGCGGTGAGCGCGGTCTTGGTCCAGGTGCCGGCGGCCTGCAGGGCGAAGTCGTTGACGGTGCCGGTGGTGGTGACCACCGCCAGGTGCGGCAGCGCGTTCGGCACGGCGGTGGCGGCGATCGCGGCCGCGGTGCCGGTGGCGTCCACGGTGGTGACGGCGGCCCAGGTGCCGTCCGCCTTCCGGACCTTCTCGCGCACCTTCTTGTCGGTGCCGAGCAGGCCGAGCCGGACCTCGCCGTTGGCGGTGGCCACGGCCGAGACGGCGGCGGTCGTGGTCGCGCCGTCGGCGGCGGTCACGCCGCTCCAGGTGCCGCCGGCCTTGCGGACGTTGGTCCACACCTTGCCGTCGGTGGTGAGCAGTTCGAGGTGCAGGTCGTTGTTGGGCAGACCGGCCGTGGCCAGGCCCTTGACCTTGCCGGGCAGCGAGTCGAACCGCACGGTGCGGTCGGTGCCCTGGTAGCCCATGTACCAGCCCGGGTACTCCCCGGGGCTGTAGACGTGGTCGCGCACGGTGCCGTCCGAGGACAGGACGGTGAAGTGCAGCTCGCCGTTGGGCAGCGCGGCCTGGCTGAACGCCGTGTTCCGCGGGTCGTCGCTGACCAGGATCGGGGTCAGCCAGTCGCCGTTGGCGGTGCGGACCTTGTCGTACAGCTTGCCGTCCGTGGTCAGCACGCCGACGTGCAGCTGCCCGTAGGCCATCGCCGACTGGCCGGTCTGCTTGACCGGTCCGATGCCCTCGCCGAGGGTGCGGCCGCTGGAGCGCTCGCCCTTGGAGTTGGCGACGTTGTCGGAGGTGACCGAGCCGTAGTAGAGCGACCAGCCCGGCCAGGGGCCGAGGTCCTGGGCGGCCAGCATGGTGCCGGCGCCGGACTTCATCGCCGGGCCGCCCGCGTGCATGGCGCGGGCCAGGATGGCGCGGGCCCGGCGGTCGTCCGCCGCCGCGTCCATCACCTTGATCCGGGCGTCCAGATCGGCCTCGGACCCGGGTGGTGGGGCCTCCGTCCTCACCCCCTTCGGCACGGCCGCCGAGGCCGTCCCCACCGCTGTCGAGACCAGTGTGGATGCCATCGCGAGCACGACCGCCGTGGCGACCGTACGCGAAGCACCCCGTATTCCATTCGCGCGTTGCGAGAACACAGTCCGCCTTCCGCGTGCTCCGCCCAGAAGGAGGTGGGCCCACGAAGGAACGGCACCGGAGCGACCGTCAGAAAGGGTCGTCGGAGCGTCTGTTGGCGTCCTTCCCCCGGACGGAGACACCGATGTTGAATCTTGGAGCGAGCGGCAAGCTACCCGATGGTGTTACTCGCCAGCAACAAGCCTTTTCGCCTGTTCAGGCGATTGATGTCCATCGGACACCGGGCCTCCGAAATCTGTTGACACTCTGTCAACGGTGTGGTCGACTGCACCGGATCACGGCAGGATGCACGGGGGAGCAGCACCCAGATGAACAGTCGGACTTCGCACCGCGGCCTGGCCGCATTGGCACTCGCCGCCGCGGTGGTGCTCGGCGCCGGCGCGTGCTCCTCGGGCGGTTCCGGGAGCGGTGGCAATGCGGCCGCTCCGTCCAAGGCGGTCAATTCGGGTGCGACCGGCCAGGGTTCGGCCGCGCAGAACGGCGTGGGTGGCGGCGGGCCGTGCCGGGACACCATGAGGCACATCACCGAGGCGGGCCAGAAGCTCACTGCCGACATGGCGGACAAGGCCAAGGCGACCGCCGACCTTGAGGCCATCGCCAAGCAGTTCGGCGAGGACGCCGAGAAGATCAAGCATCCCGAGGGCAAGGCCGCCGCCAAGCAGCTCGCCGAGGTCTACGGCAAGCTCGCGCAGAACGCCAGGACCAACCAGGGGCCGGACATGGCCACCTTGCCCGGGGTGGTGCAGGGCGCCGTCTCCGCCCTCGGCCAGTGCGCCGCCGCCGAGTAGCCGGCGCGGGCTGACGGCCCATCAGGGCCCGGGGAGACCCGGGCCCTTGTTCTTGCGTCAGGCCGGGAGCGCTCCCACGAACTCCGGTCGGACTCCTTGACGCGTCCGGAACTCCGTGGGTTTGATATGCCGTGAACCCGGCAGCCTCACGGCAAGGTGGTTCGGTACATCGTGGGAGCGCTCCCACTTCTTCTCGCAGCACGCTGCTCGCACCCGGATCTCCCCCACCCGAAAGGATCCGCACGTGTCAGGACAGCTCCTCCGCCGACTGCGGACGGCCACTGTGGCCGTCACGCTCGGCGCGGCCTCCCTGCTCCCGGTCGCCGGCGCCGCGACCACGGCGCACGCCGCCGCCAAGGTCGACAACCCGTACGTCGGTGCCGGGGTCTACGTGAACCCCGAGTGGTCCGCCAAGGCCGCCGCCGAGCCGGGCGGCTCCGCCGTCGCCAACCAGCCCACCTCGGTCTGGCTGGACCGGATCGCCGCGATCAACGGCGCCAACGGCACGATGGGCCTGCGCGCCCACCTCAACGAGGCGGTCCGCCAGGCCGCCGGGAAGCCGTACGTCTTCCAGGTGGTGATCTACAACCTGCCCGGCCGCGACTGCGCCGCACTGGCCTCCAACGGCGAGCTCGGCCCGACCGAGATCGGCCGGTACGAGACCGCCTACATCGACCCGATCGCCGCGATCCTGGCCGACCCGGCCTACGCCAACCTGCGGATCGTCACCACCATCGAGATCGACTCCCTGCCGAACCTCATCACCAACGCCGGCGGCACCCCCACCGCCACCCCCGCCTGCGACGTGATGAAGGCCAACGGCAACTACGTGACGGGCGTGGGCTACGCGCTCAACAAGCTCGGCGCGATCCCGAACGTCTACAACTACATCGACGCGGGCCACCACGGCTGGCTGGGCTGGGACTCCAACTTCGGCCCCAGCGTCAACCTGCTGTACCAGGCCGCCAACGCCTCCGGCTCCACCCCGGCCAAGGTGCACGGCTTCGTGGTCAACACCGCCAACTACTCGGCGCTGAAGGAGCCGTACTTCACCATCGACGACACCGTGAACGGCCAGCCGATCCGCGGCACCTCCAAGTGGGTCGACTGGAACCGCTACGTGGACGAGCTCTCCTACGCCAAGGCCTTCCGGCAGAAGGCGGTTGAGGCCGGCTTCGACGCGGGCGTCGGCATGCTGATCGACACCTCCCGCAACGGCTGGGGCGGCCCGGGCCGCCCGACCGGCCCCGGCCCGAAGACCACCGGTGACGCCTACGTGGACGGCGGCCGGATCGACCGCCGCCTGCAGGCCGGCAACTGGTGCAACCAGTCCGGTGCGGGCCTCGGCGAGCGGCCGACCGCGGCTCCCGACGCGGGCATCGACGCCTACGTCTGGGTCAAGCCGCCGGGTGAGTCGGACGGCGCCTCCAAGGCGATCCCGAACGACGAGGGCAAGGGCTTCGACCGGATGTGCGACCCGACGTACACCGGCAACCCGCGGAACAACAACAACATGTCCGGCGCGCTGCCGGACGCGCCGCTGGCCGGGGCCTGGTTCTCCGCCCAGTTCCGCCAGCTGCTGGCCAACGCCTACCCGCCGGTCGGCGGCACCACCCCCGGTGACACCACCGCCCCGACCGCGCCCACCGGCCTGACCGGCACCGCCACCAGCAGCAGCGTCACCCTCGGCTGGACGGCCTCCACCGACAACACCGGGGTGACGGGCTACCAGGTCTTCCGCGGCGGCGTGCAGGTCGGCACCGCTACCTCCACCTCGTACACCGACAGCGGGCTGACCGCCTCCACCGCCTACGCCTACACCGTCAAGGCGCGGGACGCGGCGGGCAACGTCTCGGCGGCCTCCGCCGCACTGACCGTCACCACCCAGGCGGGCGGCGGCGGTGGCGGCAACGCCGGGTGCACCGCCACCTACAAGGTGAGCAGCGACTGGGGCGCCGGCTTCAACGCCGACGTGACCGTCACCAACACCGGCACCGCGCCCACCAAGAGCTGGAAGGTCAGCTGGACCTGGCCGGGCAACCAGCAGGTCACCAACCTGTGGAACGGCACGGTGGCCCAGAGCGGCAGCTCCGTCTCGGTGGTCAACGCCGGGTACAACGGCACCGTCGCGGCGGGCGGCTCCACCGGCTTCGGCTTCGGTGCGAGCTACTCGGGCGCCAACGCGGCCCCGACGCTGAGCTGCACCGCGACCAGCTGACGGCGGGCTGACGGCCGGTCGATCCGGCGTCACCGTACGGCGGCCGGCCCCACGGCGGTGGGGTCGGCCGCCTCGTCGCCGTCCAGCGCGAAGGCGGTGTTGACCAGCCCGACGTGGGTGAACGCCTGCGGGGCGTTGCCGAGTTGGTGCCCCGTCCGGGGGTCGTACTCCTCGGCCAGCAGGCCGAGGTCGTTGGTCAGCGCGAGCACCCGCTCGAACAGCTCGCGGGCCTGCTCGCGGCGCCCGGTGGCGGTCAGCGCGTCGGCCAGCCAGAACGAGCAGGCCAGGAAGGCGCCCTCCGGCCCCGCCAGCCCGTCGGAGCCGGGAAGTCCGTCCGGACCGGTGCGGTAGCGGCGGACGAAGCCGCCGTGGTCCAGCTCGCCGCGCACCGCGTCCACCGTCCGCACCACCCGCGGGTCCTCGGGCGGCAGGAAGCCGGACTTGGCGACGAAGAGCGTGGCGGCGTCCAACTCCCGCTCCCCGTACGCCTGGACGAAGACCCCACGGCCGTGGTCGTAGCCGTACTCGCAGACCTCGGCGTGCACCGCGTCGCGCAGCGCCCGCCAGCGCTCCACCGGGGCGGGCAGCCCGGTGGCCTCGGCCAGTCGGACGGCGCGGTCGGCGGCCACCCAGACCATCACCTTGGAGTGGACGAACTGACGCTTGCCGCCCCGGACTTCCCACAGGCCCTCGTCCGGCTCGCGCCAGTGCAGCTCCAGGAAGGCCATCAGCGAGCGGAGCAGCCCCCAGACCTGGCGCTCCATCGGCACACCGGCCTGCCAGGAGAGCTCCAGGGTGTCCAGCACCTCGCCGTAGACGTCGAGTTGGAGCTGGTGGACGGCCGCGTTGCCGAACCGCACCGGGGTCGAGCCCTGGTAGCCGGGCAGCCAGTCGGCCAGCGTCTCCGGCAGGGTCCGCTCGCCGGCCACCCCGTACACCGCCTGGAGGTCGCCCGGGTCGCCCGCGATGGCCCGCAGCAGCCACTTGCGCCAGGCCGCCGCCTCCTCCCGGAAGCCTCCGCGCAGCAGGGCGGCCAGGGTCAGGCTGGAGTCGCGCAGCCAGCAGAAGCGGTAGTCCCAGTTCCGCTCGCCGCCCGGGTGCTCGGGCAGCGAGGCGGTCGGCGCCGCCACGATCCCGCCGGTCGGGTCGTAGGTGAGCGCCTTGAGGGTGATCAGCGAGCGCAGCACCTGGTCCCGGTAGGGCCCCCGGTAGCGGCAGCCGGCCGCCCAGTCCTGCCAGCGCCGCACGGTGGAGGCGAGCAGCCCGGCCGGGTCGGTGCGGGGCGTGGTGGTGTGGTGCGAGGGCTGCCAGGTGAGCACGAACGGCACCTGTTCGCCGGCCCGGACGGTGAAGTCCGAGACGGTGGCCCCGTCCTCGCCCCAGGTGTGCACCCCCGGCGGGACCCGCAGCCAGGCCGCGTCCGGGCCGGCCACCGCGATCCGGTGGTGGTCGGTGCGGCGCACCCAGGGCTCGATCCGGCCGTGGTTGAACCGCAGCCGCAGTACTCCGCGCATCCGGACGGTGCCGCTCAGGCCCTCCACCAGCCGCACCAGCCGCGGTAGCCGGTCGCGCTGGGGCATGAAGTCGGTGATCCGCACGGTGCCGGTGGGCGTGCGCCAGAGCGACTCCAGCACCAGGGTCTCCGGCAGGTAGCGGCGCTCCGTGCACGGCCCGCCGCCCTCGGGGGCCAGCCGCCAGGCGCCGTGCCGGTCGCTGCCGAGCAGGCCGGCGAAGCAGCTGGGGGAGTCGAAGCGGGGCAGGCAGAGCCAGTCGACCGAACCGTCCCGGCCCACCAGGGCGGCGGTCTGGAGGTCTCCGAGGAGCGCGTAGTCCTCGATCCGTCCGGCCATGAGGCTTCCATTCTGGGACGGATCGCGGGGACCGACCAGGCAGGGGAGGGGAGACGGTTCGTCACACTGTTCACTTCCGTCTCTGCTGCTTCGCTGGTGACAGGCGGCGGAGCGATGATAGGAAGATCCTCGTGTTGTCCCGTCAGAATCAGAACCGGTAGGGGTGCGGTCATGCAGCAAGCGAACTGGGTGCCCGCCGGAACGGACCTCGACAAGCCGAACGCGGCCCGGATGTACGACTACTACCTGGGTGGCTCGCACAACTTCGAGGTCGACCGGATGATGGCCCGCAAGGCCATGGAGCTCTGGCCGGAGCTGCCGGAGATCATGCGCGCCAACCGCGCCTTCCTGCGCCGCGCCGTCCAGTTCCTCGCCGAGAGCGGCGTCACCCGCTTCCTGGACATCGGCTCCGGCATCCCCACCTTCGGTGCGGTGCACGAGGTGGCCCAGGCGACCCGCCCCGACAGCCGGGTGGTCTACGTGGACCACGACCCGATCGCGGTCGCGCACAGCCGCCTGCTCCTCAAGGACGACCCGCAGAGCCTGGTGGTCGAGGCCGACCTGCGCGATCCGGCCGACGTCCTGGCCCGCCCCGAGGTGAAGGACCTGCTGGCGGACGGCGAGCCGGTCGCCCTGCTGCTGGTCTCGGTGCTGCACTTCATCACCGACGACGACGACCCGTACGCGCTGCTGCGGCAGCTGCGCGACGCGCTGCCCTCCGGCAGCGCCCTGGTCATGTGCCACGCCTCGCTGGAGGGCCGCCCGGACCAGGCCGAGGCCCACCAGGACCTCTACAAGCGGACCCCGACCCCGATCACGATGCGCAACTACGCGGCGGTCGAGGCCTTCTTCGAGGGCTTCGAGCTGCTGGAGCCGGGCCTGGTCTACATGCCCCAGTGGCGCCCGGAGGACCCGGAGTCGGTCGGCCCGAACCCGGAGCGGATGACCGGTCTGGTGGGCGTCGGGCTGAAGCCGTGACCGCAGGCCCGGGCGAGACCGAGGAGCTGGCGCAGGCCGAACGGGCGGTCCGCTTCCACCACGAGTGGGAGCGGCTGCTCTCCAGCGGCCACGGCGCGGCCGTGCACCCGGGCATCCTGCGCCGACTGGTCTCCCGGACGGCCGCGCTGCTGCACCGGGCGCAGTCCGAGGAGCCGTTCCGCCCGGAGCTGGCCGCCCAGGCCGGGGCCCAGCTGGTGGACGCGCACTTCACCGACCCGGTGGTGCTCGCCCGGGCGGTGGAGCTGCTCCAGCGCACGCCGGACCGGGACGGTCGCGGCCCCGAGCTCTGCGGCTCCTTCGCGGCCGGCTGGGCGCGCGCCCTGCGCGAGCGGACCCTGCGGGAGCAGGAGGCGATCCGGCTGGCGGCGGACACCGCCAAGCTGGAGGTGGAGAAGGCGCTGCGGGAGTCGGAGAACAAGTTCCGCGCGCTCTTCGAGTCGGCCGCGATCGGCATCGGCATCGGCGACACCGACGGCAACATCATCTCGGTGAACAAGGCGCTCGGGGAGATCTTCGGCACCGGCCCGATCGACATGACGGGCCGTCGGGTGGACGAGCTGGTGCACCCGGAGGACACCCCCGGCGTCTGGGAGGCGTACGAGGACCTGATCTCCGGGCGCACCGAGTACTTCCAGTTCGACAAGCCGTACTACCGGCAGGACGGCGAGGTGGTCTGGACCCACCTGACCGTCTCGCTGATCCGGGACGACGAGGGCGTGCCGCTGTACCAGGTGGCGATGCTGGAGGACATCACCGACCGGTACCGCCTCCAGGAGCGGCTGCGCCACCAAGCCACCCACGACCCGCTGACCGGCCTGCCCAACCGGGTGGCCTTCTTCGAGCGGCTGGAGAAGCTCTTCGAGGAGCCGGAGCCCGGCGCCCGCTTCGGGCTCTGCTACGTGGACCTGGACGGCTTCAAGGTGGTCAACGACAGCCTCGGGCACGACACCGGTGACCAGCTGCTGGCCGCCGTCGCCCAGCGGCTGGAGACCGCGCTGACCCCGCTCGGCCACCTGGTGGCCCGCCTCGGCGGCGACGAGTTCGTGGTGCTGCTGGAGAACTGCCGGGGCGAGCAGGAGGCGGTGGCCGCCGCCAAGACGGTACTGGCCGCACTCGCCAGACCGGTGCAGGTGGGCGACCACTCGCTGGCCGTCGGCGCCAGCGTCGGCGTGCTGGAGCGCCGGGTGGCCACCACCACCCCGGGCGCGGCGGTGCGCGCGGCGGACCTGACGCTCTACCGCGCCAAGGAGGCCGGGCGCGGGCGCTGGACGCTCTTCGACCCCAAGGAGAACGCCCGGGCGGTCAGCCGCTACGCGGTGTCCGTCCGGATGCCGGCCGCGCTGGACCGGGGCGAGTTCTACATCGACTACCAGCCGCTCTGCTCCCTGGACGACGGCCGGCTGGTCGCGGTCGAGGCGCTGGTGCGCTGGAGACATCCGCAGCTCGGGGTGCTCGGCCCGGACGAGTTCATCGGGGTGGCCGAGGAGACCGGCCTGATCATGCCGCTCGGCCGCTGGGTGCTGGAGCAGGCGTGCCGTCAGGCCACCGAGTGGGTACGGGAGTTCGGCGAGGCGGCCCCGCAGCTGAACGTCAACCTGGCGGTCCGTCAGGCCCGCAGCGCCGGGCTGGTCACCGACGTGGACCGGATCCTGCGCAAGACCGGGCTGCCGCCCGGGAAGCTCCAGCTGGAGATCACCGAGTCCACCGTGGTCGGCCCGGAGGACGAGACCCTGAAGGCCCTGCACGGGGTGCGTGACCTGGGCGTCTCGCTGGCCGTGGACGACTTCGGCACCGGCTGGTCGAACCTCGCCTACCTGCGGGACCTGCCGGTCTCCTGCCTGAAGATCGCCGGCTCCTTCGTCGGCGACATGCACGACCCGGCCAAGGACACCCACACCGGCTGGCGGATCGTCAGCGGCCTGGTCTCGCTGGCCCACACCCTGGGGCTGACCGTCACGGCGGAGGGCGTGGAGACCGACAAGGACGCCGCGCGGCTGCGCGAGATGGGCTGCGACTGGGCCCAGGGCTGGTTCTTCGGCCGCCCGGCCCGCCCGGAGGACATCGCCCGGCGGCTGGCCGAGCAGACCGCGGCCGAGCGGACCGAACTCCCTTAGGTCAATTCGGACATAAGGGTTGACATCGTCCGCCGGGCGGGCGGACGATGAGGCCCTGGCACCAGTTCATTCGCCAGTTGCCCGACCCAGGCGGCTCCTGCCGCCGGAGACCGGTCGGCGCGGATCCCGAAGGGTTCTCGGGGAGTCCTCACCACAACCCCCGCGCCGTTCTGAACCGCTCTCCCCCCTTCAACCGGGGCCATCCCGCGCCCGAGGCGCGGTGCACTCCGCCCCGTCGACAGAGGGCCACGCCCGTGGGAGTACCGGCGTGCCCGCTGCCTCCCGAGAGGCTGTCCAACGATGAGCACCACGCTGCCTCCCAACGTCCTCCCGTACCCGGACCGCGAGATCCGACCGCTGCGCCGCTCCACCGACCGGCCGCCGGCCGAGCGGCCCCGGCGCCGGGTGGAGGACGGGACACGGACCCGACACTCCGTCAGCCTGGTCATCCCCGCGCAGAACGAGGCCCGCAACATCCCCTGGGTGTTCGAACAGATCCCGTGCTGCGTCGACGAGGTGATCCTGGTCGACGGCTCCTCCGACGACGCCACCCTGGCCGTCGCCGAACACGCCCTCCCCACCGTCCGTTCCCTCCAGCAGAGCGCCCCCGGCAAGGGGAACGCGCTGCGCACCGGATTCGCCGCCGCCACCGGCGAGTACGTGGTGATGATGGACGCGGACGGGTCCATGTGGCCCGGCGAGATCCCGCACTACCTGCACTTCCTGGACCACGGCTACGACTTCGTGAAGGGCTCGCGCTGCATCGGCGGCGGCGGCTCCCTCGACCTGACCCGGATCCGCACGCTCGGCAACCTCGCGCTGCTGAGCGTGGTGAACCGGCTCTACCGGGCCAGGCTGACCGACCTCTGCTACGGCTTCTGCGCCTTCCGCCGCAGCTTCCTGGACCAACTCGACCTGCGCTCGGCCGGTTTCGAGATCGAGGCGGAGATGGTCGCGCACGCGCTCCGCTCCGGCCTGCGGATCGCCGAGGTACCGAGCCTGGAACTCCCCCGACGCAGCGGACGCTCGCACCTGCACGCCGTCTCCGACGGCCGCCGGGTGCTGCGCACCCTGATCGCCGAACGCCCTGGCGGCCGGGGTGCGGCCGCCCCCGTGCCGAGGGAGCGATGATGAACGGCAACGACCAGCGGACCGCAGCGGCCTGCCCCTGCCCCGCCGCCCGTGACACGCTCGACACCCCCGTCCACGTGGTCGAACTGGACCTGGCCGAACCCGGTGAGCTGCGCTCGCCCGGCGGCACCGGGCCGGCCGCTCCCGACGGCCGCGTGCTGGCGTTGGTGCGGCTGCACGGACACCCGCTCGGCCTGGTCGAGGCCACCGGTGCCGACCCCGCCGACCCCGGCGGCACGTACCGGTCGCTGGTCGCTGCCGCTCACCGCGAACTCGGCCCCGTCCCCGACCAACCCACGAAGAATGACCGGTTGACCTCCGCGACGTCCGGCGGGCCCTCAAGTCGGGTCGGCGGCCCCCGGACGCCCGCGGGCCATCCGCCGCGCGTCAGCGTGGTGATCGCCACCCATGACAGGCCGGAGCCGCTCCGCCAGTGCCTCGACTCCCTGCTGCGGATCGACAGCCCGCGGTACGAGGTACTGGTGGTCGACAACGCCCCGGCAGGGGACGACGCCCACGCGCTGATCCGCGAGCGGTACGCCGGCCGGGTCCGCTACCTGCGAGAGCCGGTGGCGGGCCTGGCCCGGGCGCACAACCTCGGACTGGCCGCCGCCAGGGGCGAGTTGGTCGCCTTCACCGACGACGACACCCTGGTGGACCGGAACTGGCTGGCCGCCTTGACGGCCGCCTTCGACGACGACGCCAGGACCGGCTGCGTCACCGGCCTGATCCTGCCCGCCGAACTGGCCACCCCGGCCCAGCTCGCCCTGCACCGCCAGGGCGGCTACGACAAGGGCTTCGCCGGACGCCGGCACGCCCTCGACCTGCCGAGCGCCGACCCGCTCTTCCCGTTCACCGCCGGCCGGTTCGGATCCGGGGCCAACATGGCCTTCCGGACCGGACTGCTCCGCGCCCTCGGCGGCTTCGACCCCGCCACCGGGGCCGGCACCCCCGCGCACGGCGGCGACGACCTGCTGGCCTTCTTCCGGATCGTCACCTCCGGTCTGGTGCTGGACTACCGGCCCGACGCCATCATCTGGCACCGCCACCGCCGCACCGACGAGGCGCTGCCCGCCCAGCTCTACGGCTACGGTGCCGGCCTCGGCGCCTACCTGGCCGCCGCCGTCAGCGCCGACCCCCGGCTGCTGCCCGCCCTGGTGCGCCGCCTGCCCGGCGGGCTGCGCCAGGCCCTCGGCCAGGCCAGGAACCGCACCACCGTGCAGGGGGAGCACTCGACCCGGCTCACCCTGCTCGAGCTCTCCGGCATGCTGTACGGCCCGCTCGGCTACCTGCGCTCCCAGCACCAGGCCGAGCGGCGCCGGATCGCCGACGAGCGGATCGCGCGCGGCCCGGAGCCGGCCGGCGCACGGCTGCCGAGCCTGCGGACGGGGTGAGCCCGATGGCCGTCACCACCGCGGGCACCACGGCCGGGCGAACCACGACCGCGGGGTGCGGCTGCCCGCTCCCGCTGCCCTGCCAGTGCTCCTACCGGGCCCTGCTCCGGGCCCGGCTGCGGGCCGCCCTGGCCACCGAGCCCCTGCTGCGCAACGGCCACGTCCTGACGGCGAGCTCCCTGCTCACCGCCGGGCTCGGCGGCCTGTTCTGGCTGCTCGCCTCCGCCTGGTACGGCCCGGCGGCGGTGGGCCGCGGCTACGCCGCGCTGGCCGCCGCCGCGCTGCTCTCCGGCATCGGCCAGTTCAACCTCGGCGACGTGCTGATGCGCTTCGTCCCCACCGCCGGGCGGCACACCCGCCGCCTGCTGCTGCGCTGCTACGCCGTCAGCTCGGCCGCCACCGTGCTGGCGGCCGGCGCCTTCCTGCTGCTCGTCCCCGTGCTGGCCCCCGAACTCGGCTTCCTGCGCGCCCCGTTGACCGCGGCGGCCTTCCTCGCGGCCGCCGCCGGGTACACCCTCTTCGTGCTCCAGGACGGCGCGCTCACCGGCCTGCGCCGCCCCGGCTGGGTGCTCGGCGAGAACGCGCTGTTCGCCGTCGCCAAGACCGCGCTGCTCGGCGCCTGCGTCCTGCTGCTGCCCGGCTCCGGCATCCTGCCGGCCTGGAGCGTGGCTCTGCTGATCTCCCTGCTGGTCACCAACGCCTACCTGTTCCGCCGCGCCGTCCCGGCCCACGCCCGGGCGGGCCGGGACGCCGACCCGCCCGTCGGGCTGGTCCGCTACGCGGCCGCCGACTACCTCGGCGCCCTGCTGCGCACCGCCTCGTACAGCGTGCTGCCGCTGCTGGTGCTCGGACGGCTCGGGGCCGAGCAGAACGCGTACTTCTCCCTCGCCTGGGTGATCGCGTACACCCTCCAGCTGGCCGCGCTCAACATGGGCAGCTCGCTGATCGTCGAGGCCGCGCACGCCCCGGAGCAGCTGGCCGCCCAGGCCCGCCGGGTGCTGCGGCACTCCGCGCTGCTGATCGGCGCCGGCGCGGTGGTGCTGGCGGTGGCCGCCCCGTGGCTGCTCTCGCTGTTCGGCCCCGGCTACGCCGAGCACGGCACCACCGCGCTGCGGCTGCTCGCCCTGGCCGCCCTGCCGAATCTGGTGCTCGGCCTGGCCGTGGACGTCTGCCGGGCCCGCCGGGCGATGCGCCCGGTGGTCGCCCTGCAGGCCGCCCTGCTGGGGCTGGTGCTGCTGCTCGCCCTGCTGCTGATCCCCCCGCTCGGCATCACCGGCGTCGGCCTGGCCTGGCTGATCGCCGAGAGCGCCCTGGCGCTCCCCCTGTTGGCCACCCTGGGCCGCTGGCTCCCGAAGGGACGGTGACGGCGATGACCGCCCACCCGCTCACCGAACCGGTCCTGACGGGCCGTCCGCCCACCCTCACGGTGGTCATCTGCTCCTACACCATGGCCCGCTGGCCCGATCTGGTGGCCGCCGTCCGCTCCGTGCAGCGCCAGCACCACCCCGCCGAGGAGCTGCTGCTGGTGGTCGACCACTGCCCCGAGCTGGCCGTACGGGCCGCCGGGGTGCTGGCCGGGGTGCGGGTGGTGCCCAACCACGAGCGCGCCGGCCTGTCCGGCGCGCGCAACACCGGCACCGCGCTGGCCCACGGCGAGGTGGTCGCCTTCCTGGACGACGACGCCACCGCCGACCCGGACTGGACCGAGCGGCTGCTGGCCGGCTACCGGGACGAGCGGGTGCTCGGCGTCGGCGGCCTGGTCCGCCCGCACTGGGAGAGCGGGCGCCCCTCCTGGTTCCCGCCCGAGTTCGACTGGGTGGTCGGCTGCTCCTACCTCGGCATGCCCGAACAGGGCGGCTGCGTACGGAACTTCATCGGCGCCAACATGTCCTTCCGGCGGGCCGAGCTGCTCGCCGCCGGCGGCTTCCGCCCCGACCTCGGCCGGGTCGGCAGCCGCCCGCTGGGCTGCGAGGAGACCGAGCTCTGCATCCGGCTGACGGCCCGTCATCCCGGCGCCGTGCTGCGCTACGAGCCCACCGCCGGGGTCAGCCACCGGGTGCCCGAGGGCCGCACCAACTGGAGCTACTTCCGGGCCCGTTGCTTCGCCGAGGGCCTCTCCAAGGCCGCCGTCGCCCGGCACACCGGACGCCGCCCGGCGCTGGCCAGCGAGCGCCGCTACCTGTACGCGGCCGTGCCGCGCGGGATGGCCCGGGCGCTGAGCCGGGAGGGCGGCGGCCCGCGCGAGCTGGCCGCGCTCGCCCTCGGGGTGGTCGTCACGGTGACCGGCTACACCACCGGCCGGCTGCGCCAGGCGCTCCCGTCGGCGGTGCCCCCGCCGCCCGCGGCCCCGGCCGGAAGAGGGGGAGGGGCGGGCGGGCCGGGCGGGCCGGGAGGTGCGCCATGACCGTCGTACCGGTGTACCTGTGGCACTCGGTCTCCGAGGACCCGCCCTCCTGGATCGCCCCGTGGACCGTCACCCCGCGCGCCTTCGCCGAACAGCTGGACCGGATCGCCGACAGCGGACGCACCGTCGTCCCGCTGCACCGGCTGGTCTCCGCGCTGCGCGGCGGTCCGGCGCTGCCGGAGAACTGCGCGGTGCTCACCTTCGACGACGGCTTCGCCGACTTCTACTGGACGGTGGTCCAGCAGCTCACCGACCGCGGCCTGCCCGCCACCCTGTTCGTCACCACGGGAGCCGTCCACCCGCCCGGCGGCCCGGCCTCCGGCAGCCTGCTGCCGCCGGCCCGGATGCTGAACTGGCGTCAGGTGGTCACCCTGGACGCCTGCGGGGTGGAGATCGGCGCACACACCCGGACCCACCCGCAGCTGGACACCCTGCCGGGCCGCTGGCTGCCGGGCGAGATCGTGAGCTGCCGCCGGGAGCTGGAGGACGTGCTCGGCCACCAGGTGCTCTCCTTCGCCTACCCGCACGGCTACTCCAGCCCGTCGGTGCGGCGCCAGGTAGCGCTGGCCGGGTTCACCTCGGCCTGCGCGGTGGGCAACGCCTTCAGCTCCGGCAACGACGACCCGCTGCGGATCGCCCGGCTGATGGTGCGCGCCGACACCACGCCGGAGCACTTCCGGCGCTGGTCGGACGGCGAGGGAGCCCAGGTCGCCCCCTTCCCCGAGCACCTGCGGACCAAGGGCTGGCGGTACTACCGGCGGCTGCGGGCCGCGGTGGGCCGCCCGGTCGGCGGGCCGCCGGACCTGTGAGCCGCTGGATCCGCGAGCCGCCGGGCCCTCGGGCCGGCGGCCGCTCAGTGCTGCCAGACCCGCACCCAGTCGACCTGCATCCGGGCGGTGTCCACGCCGTCCGGCGGGGCCGAGGGGTAGCCGACCGCCAGGTCGAGCAGCAGTTCCATCGGCTGGTCCGGAATCCGCTCGGGCCTGGTCTCGCGGTGCCGGGCGACCCCGTCCACGTACCAGGTGAGCGAGTCCTTCTCCCAGGCGAGCGCGAAGACGTGGTACCCGGCGGGGAAGTCGGCCGGTCCGTAGGAGGCCGAGTCGTGCAGGTCCTGGCCGCCCGGGCCGGGCCAGTGCACGGTGAACTGGGCCCGGTCGGTGGAGCCGATGAACTCGACCACGTCCAGCTCGGGCGGGGTGGTGCGGGTGGCGGCCGGCATCAGCCAGAAGGCGGGGAACATCCCGCCCTCGGGCGGGATCCGGACCGCCGCCGCGAAGTAGCCGCGGGTGAAGACCTGCCGGGGCGGCGCGTCCCAGGAGTCCCGGCCGGTGGTGACCATGCCCGAGGTCCACGGGTAGACGTGCCCGTCGGCGCCGGTGGTGGGGCGGCGCTGCGCCGTCAGGGTCAGCGCGCCGCCGCCGACGGTGGCCTGGGAGGGCAGGTACCACTCCAACTCCCCGTTGGCTTTGTTGGTGCAGCCCCCGTCGTTCCAGTCGTAGCAGGTGGCCCAGCGCCGGGTGTCGAGCGCGGTGCCGTCGAACTCGTCCTGGAGCACCAGCCGCCAGTCGCCCGCCGGAGCGGGGGCCGAGGCCGCGGCGGAGGCGGTGCTCTCGGAGATCCGGGCACCGGGCGTGTTCCACACCTCGTGGCCGGTGCCCCCGCCGCCGCAGGCGCTGACCAGCAGGAGCAGCCCGGCCAGCCCCACCCGGCCGAACGGGGGACGCACCAGCACGGCCGCGGTGGTCAGCAGCGCCAGCACCAGCACCGCCCGCGCCGGGGTGAACCAGCCGCCCAGGTAGAGCGCCACCGCCACCAGGGTCTCCACCGCGAGCCCGAGCGCCCCGGCCAGCACCACCGACCGGGTCCGCCCGCCCCGCCCGGGCGCCAGCCGGGCCAGCGCGGTGCCCGGACCGGCCAGCAGGAACAGCAGGGTGACGGGCAGTCGGACGGCCTGCGGCAGGGCGAGGGCGGCCAGCGCGGCCCAGCCCGCCAGGGCGGGCAGCAGGGGAACGGCGAAGCGACGGAACACCTCTGACACCTCCTCGGACGGCCCGCCCCGGTCAGCCCGGATCGGGGACGTAGCGGTAGACCGCCGCGTCGTCGTTGCGGTCCACCACGGCGAAGCGCGGCGCCTCGTCCACCGCGGTGCCCAGCCGGGCCACCGTGTCGGCGGGCAGCACGCCGGTCAGGTAGCACTCGGCGGCCTGGCCCCGGTTGAGCACCAGGTAGAAGGGCGTGCCCGGCGGGGCGAAGGCGGTGGCCCGGGCCAGCGCGGCCAGTGGGTCGGTGGCCAGCTGGCGGCGGACGTCCTCGCTCTCCTGGTTCAGCTGGACCCGGGGGTGGACGTCGTAGTGGGAGGCCACCCCCGGAACGTTCCCGGTGACCGAGACGATCACCGCGCCGGGTGGTGCCACCTCGATCATCCTGGCCACCGCGGAGACCTCGCCGGGGGTGAAGTAGTTCATGTTCTCCTTGCTGTAGTAGCCGAAGAACAGGCCGCCGAGCAGGGTCAGCACCACCGCCACGGCCGCCGTCGCCCGTACCCCGGAGCGGGCCGTCGGGCGGAGCAGGGCGGTGACCAGGAAGGCGCAGGCGGGCAGCGCGAAGAGGTAGACCCGGAAGATCATCTCGCCGCCGTAGCTGTTGGCCAGCAGCAGCGGCAGCGGGGCCGCCGCCATCAGCGGCAGGGCGGTGCGGCGCACCCAGGGCCGGCGCCAGACGGCCAGCACGGCCAGCAGGATGACGGCGGCGGAGAGCCCGCGGTCCACCCAGGCCACCACCACCTGGCCCGGTGCGGCGGCGCCCAGCCCGGCCAGACCGGAGACCACGTTGGAGTCCGGCGAGGTCAGCCCGTCCAGGAACTCCGGCAGGTTCCTGGCCAGGAAGGGCCGGGCGGCCGTGGTGTCCCAGAGCACGGTGAGCAGCACCGCCCCGGCCAGCGCGGGCAGCACCGCCCGCCGGTTGCGCCGCGGCAGCGCGAGGGCGGTCAGCACGCAGATCAGCATCAGCGGGGTGAGCTGGTGCGAGACCACCACGGCGGCCTCCAGCAGCAGCACCGCCAGCAGCGGGAGCAGCCGGGGCGGGCCGGCCCGCTCCGGCGAGCCGGAGGCGTGCGCGCCTCCGCCCGGGGCGGCGCCCGGGAGTTGACGGGCCACCAGGGCCAGCACCGTGACGAAGAGCAGGAAGGCGAAGGCCTGCGGGGCGAAGTAGTCCTGGCCGACCCAGGCGCAGCAGTAGTAGACCCAGAGCGCGCCCCAGACCAGGCCCCGGTCGGTGGAGAAGGAGCGGTAGAGCAGCAGCAGCGGGCCGAGCAGCAGCGCGTTCACCACCGGCGGGGCCCAGGCCGCGTAGCCGAGGGCCGACTCCAGGCCGGTGACGCGCAGGTAGAGGGCGTTCAGCAGGAAGAAGCCGGGCCACTGGTTGTAGATGTCGAAGCCCCCGGCGTGCGGCACCTGGCCGTCGCTGCGCAGCATCGCGTCCAGCACGGCGATGTGCTTCCAGGCCCAGGAGTAGCGCAGCGTCGGGTAGAGCAGCGCCGGGGTCGCGTGGATCATCGCGACCAGTCCGAGCAGGTACCCCGTCAGCCACCGGACGGGGACGGCGCGGTCGCGCAGCGCCAGCCAGAAGCCGGCCGTCAGCAGCACCACCGCCACCCAGTACCCGGCGGGCAGCACCTGGAGCAGCCCCAGGTCGTCCATCCCGGCCAGGTCCACGGTGCGCAGCGAGAGCAGCCAGACCAGCAGCGCCAGCGGCAGCAGCAGGTACGGCGGACGCACCCACCGGTGGAGCGCCTCGGTCGTCATCCGGTGCCCTCCAGACTCCGGTGCCCTCCGGACGGCGGCTCGGGCACCCTTCAGACCAATGTGCACCGGCGCGGCGGGCCCAGCACCCCCGGGGGCGGGGCCGGGCGGGCCGGGCGAGAATGCGGACCGGGAGGTCACGCCGCCGACGAAGGGCTGGAGCCGGATGTCCCCGATCGAGCCGGACCGCGGCACGCCCGCCCTGTTGGTGAAGGTCGGCCGCTACCCGCAGCACCACGGCGGCCTGGGCGTGGTGCGCACGCTGGGCCGCCTGGGCGTCCCGGTGCACGCGGTGGTGGAGGACCGCTGGACGCCGGTGGCCCGCTCCCGGTACCTGGGCCGGGCGTTCGTCCGGCCGACCGACGGGACGGAGGCCGCGGAGCGGCTGCTGGCCCTGCTGGCGGAGCTCGGCACGGCGATCGGCCGGCCGGTGGTGCCGGTGGCCACCGACGACGAGGCGGCGGTGCTGCTGGCCGAGCACGCCGAGGAGCTCTCCCGCTGGTACCTGCTGCCCGCGGTGCCGCCCGGGCTGCCGAGGCGGCTGGCGGACAAGGGCGGCCTGGCCGGGCTCTGCGCCCGGCACGGGGTGGACACCCCGCGGGCGTGGGCGCCGGGCAGCTACCGGGAGCTGCTGGAGGTGGGGCGCGGGCACGGGTACCCGCTGGTGCTGAAGAACCTGGCGGCCTTCACCCGGCTGCGCGCGCCGGTGGTGGGGCACACCACGGTGGTGCACGGGGAGGAGGAGCTGCGGGCGCTGCTGCCGGACCGTCAGGAGCCGTCCGTGCTGGTGCAGGAGTACCTGCCGCCGGAGCACTGCGAGGACTGGATCACCCATCTGTACTGCGGCCCGGAGGGCACCGAGCCGCTGGTGTTCACCGGCCGCAAGCTGCGCTCCTGGCCGCCGGGGGCGGGGGTGACCACCCGGGCCCGTTCGCTGCCGGAGCCCCGGCTGGCCGCGCTGGCGGCGGACTTCTGCCGCCGGATCGGCTACCGGGGGGTGGCGGACCTCGACTGGCGGCTGGACCGGCGGGACGGCCGCTACCGGCTGGTGGACTTCAACCCGCGCGCCGGCGCGCAGTTCCGCCTGTTCGAGACCACCGCCGGGGTGGACGTGGTGCGGGCGCTGCACCTCGGCCTGACCGGGCGTCAACTGCCGCCGGGAGAGCAGCTGGTGCGCTCCTTCGGGGTCGGCCAGCTGGACCTGCCCTCGGCGCTGGCCGCCGCCCGGCGGGAGCGCCGGGTGCCGGCCGACCTGCTGCCCCGGCGCTCGACGGAGCGCGGGTGGCTCGCGGCCGACGACCCGCTGCCGGCGCTGGTCGAGGCGGTCCGCTTCTGCGGTACGGCGGCCGCCCGGCTCCGCCGGATATGACCGTTATCTCTGACCCGCGTTGGTCAGATCGCACTCGAACTGCCCCGGGCTGTCGCAGAGTTGTGACAGAAGGGAGCGAAATCCTTCCCCTGGTGCGGGGTTTGTGGACGTAGTGTTCGAACATGGCACCGAAGCGCCCCATATCCAACGGCCTGAAGTTCATAGGTTTCTCCACCCTGGCCGGCGTGCTGCTGGCCGGGATGGCCCTGCCCGCGGCCGGCGCCCTCGGCCTGACCGCCAAGAGCGGGGCGGAGAGCTTCGAGGAGGTGCCGGACGACCTGAAGACCCCGCCGCTCTCCCAGGCCAGCCACATCTACGACGCGCAGGGCGGCCTGATCGCGACCGTCTACGGGCGGTTCCGCACGGTGCTGACGGCGGAGGACATGGGCACCTTCATCCGGCAGGCGCAGGTGGACATCGAGGACGCGCGGTTCTACGAGCACGGCGCGGTCGACCTCAAGGGCGTGCTCCGGGCGGCCAGCAAGAACGCCGAGAGCGGCTCGGCCGTGCAGGGCGCCTCCACGCTGACCCAGCAGTACGTGAAGAACGTCCACGTGGAGCAGGCCGGGGACGACCGCGAGGCGGTGCTGGCGGCGCAGCGCAAGACCCTGGGCCGCAAGATCCAGGAGCTCAAGTACGCCATCAAGCTGGAGGAGGAGCTGACCAAGGACCAGATCCTCACCAACTACCTGAACATCACGTACTACGGGAACCAGGCCTACGGCATCGAGGCCGCCGCCCAGCGCTACTTCTCCAAGCACGCCAAGGAGTTGACCGTCCCGGAGGCGGCGCTGCTGGCCGGGCTGGTGCAGAACCCCAGCCAGTACGACCCCAGGCTCCACCCGCAGGCCGCCCAGAAGCGCCGCGACGTGGTCATCGACAAGATGCTGGAGCGCGGCCACCTGACGGCGGCCCAGGCCGCCGAGGCCAAGGCCGCCCAGGTCGGCCTGCGCTACCAGGCGCCGCGCAACGGCTGCATCACCGCCCAGGCCGGTATGGGCTTCTTCTGCGACTACGTCCGCCAGGTGGTCCAGCAGGACCCGGTGTTCGGCGCCAACGCGGCCGACCGCAAGCGCCTGTGGGACCTCGGCGGGCTGGACATCCGCACCACCCTGGACCCGAAGAAGCAGGCCGCCGCGCAGAAGGCGGTGACCACCAAGGTCCGGGTCAGCGACCCGGTCTCGGCGGCGGCCACCATGATGGAGCCCGGCACCGGCAGGATCCTGGCGATGGCGCAGACCCGTCCGTACGGCCTGGACAAGGCCAAGAACGAGACCGTGGTCAACCTCAACGTGGACGCCGCGATGGGCGGGGGCAACGGCTTCCAGCCCGGTTCCACGTTCAAGCCGATCGTGGCCGCGGCCGCCCTGGAGTCCGGCCTCCGGGCCACCCAGGCCTTCCCCTCGCCGGCCAGGATGGACTGGCCGACCATGACCACGTGCGCGGGCACCTGGAAGAACCAGTCGAAGGGGAAGAAGGAGGGCTCCGTCCCGAACGACGACCCGTCGGAGGTCGGCCCCTACGAGCTGAAGCAGGCGATGGCGATGTCCATCAACACCTACTTCGTGCAGATGGAGCAGGAGATCGGCCTCTGCGCCGTCAAGCAGATGGCCAACAAGCTCGGCATCAAGGGCCGGGCCAGCGGTGCCCAGTTGGACGAGGTCCCGGCCATGGGCCTGGGCACCCAGGAGGTGGCGCCGATGACCATGGCCAACGTCTACGCGACCTTCGCCGCCCGGGGCACCTACTGCGCGCCGGTGGCCATCGAGAAGATCACCAATGCCGAGGGCAAGGCCGTCCCGGTGCCGGAGCGCCGCTGCTCGCGGGTGATGTCCGAGGAGACCGCCGACGTCCTCAACACCGTGCTGCTCGGGGTCACCGAGAAGGGCACCGGCCGTCAGCTCGGCCTGGAGGACGACCGCCAGATCGCGGGCAAGACCGGCACCACCGACCAGAAGAAGTCCGCCTGGTTCACCGGCTACACCGCCGACCTGGCCACCTCCGTCTGGCTGGGCGGCCCGACCGGCGGCGTCCCGATGCGCAACATCAGGATCGGTGGCGTCCTCTTCGACGAGGTCTACGGCGCCACCGGCCCGGGGCCGATCTGGAAGATGGCGATGGACCTGGCGGTCGAGGGCACCCGGGAGCGGGAGTTCGAGACCGTGCACATCCCGGACCCGGTCCGCCAGCCCGGCCCGAGCGCCTCGCCGAGCACCTCCGGCAGCGCCTCGCCCGGTGCCCCGGCGACCCCCGGCACCCCCGCCCAGCCGGGCACCCGCCCCGGGGTCCCCTCGAACGGGGCGCCCTCGAACGGGGCGCCCCGGCGCTGACCCGACGTCAGCCGGCCAGTTCGGCGAGGGGGATGGCGTGGTTGGTGTGCTCGACCTTGGCGCGCAGGTAGCGGAGGTTGGCCGGGGAGACGTGGACGCCGGTCGGGACGTGCTCGGTGACCTCGATGCCGTGGGCGGTCAGCTGGGCGGCCTTGTCGGGGTTGTTGCTCAGCAGGCGGATCCGGGGCGTGCCGAGGGCGGTGAGCATCTGGGCGGCGGCGGCGTAGTCGCGGCCGTCCTCGGGGAGGCCTAGCGCGGCGTTGGCGGCGTAGGTGTCGAGGCCCTGGTCCTGGAGGGCGTAGGCGTCGAGCTTGTTGTACAGGCCGATGCCGCGCCCCTCCTGGCGGAGGTACAGCAGGTAGCCGCCGTCGGTGGCGATCCGCTCGACCGCCTCGCGCAGCTGCGGGCCGCAGTCGCAGCGGTCCGAGCCGAAGACGTCGCCGGTGAGGCACTCGGAGTGCAGCCGCACCAGCGGGGCGTCGCCGGACGGCTCGCCCAGGCGCAGGGCCAGGTGCTCGGCGCCGTCGGCCAGGCCGTGGAAGGTGGTGACCTCGGCCTGGACCCGGTAGCCGTCCGGGAAGGTGAGCGGGATCCGGACGGTGGTGCGGACGGTCGCCTGGTCGAGCTGCTGGGGCATGCCCGTCCTCCTCGTGCTCTGGTGGGTGTGCTGTGCGTGCTGTCCCGGCCGACCGTACACCTGTAGTTCCAATTTGAACAACCTCCTGGGTCACTCCGGCACCGTTCGGCCCAGCAGCCTCCGGCGTGCCCGGGTCGGGGCCCGCAAGCTGGTGGGGTCGGACGAGCCACAGGTGGAGGAAGCGCGATGTCGAAGGCGTTCGGATTCGAGGCGTACGGCGGGCCGGAGAACCAGCGGTTCCTGGACCGGCGCATCCCGGTGCCGGGGCCGGGCCAACTGCTGATCGCGGTGCGGGCGGCCGGGGTCAACCCGGCGGACTGGAAGGTCCGGGAGGGCCTGTTCGGCCGGACCAAGCCGGTGCCCCGGGTGCTCGGTTCGGAGGCGGCCGGGGTGCTGCGGGTGCTGGGCGAGGGCGTCTCGGGCTTCCTGGTCGGCGACCCGGTCTTCGGCATCGCGCCCGACGGCGCCTTCGCCGACCACGTGCTGCTGGACGCCGGCGAGGCCGCCAAGGTGCCGGACGACGTCACCTTCAGCCAGGCCGCCACCCTCTCGGTGGCCGCCGCCACCGCCCTCGACGCGGTGGACCAGCTGGGCCTGACGCCCGGTCAGACCCTGCTGGTGCTCGGCGTGTCCGGCGGGGTCGGCAGCGCCGCCGCCCAGATCGCCCGCAGCCGGGGGATCACCGTCATCGGTACCGCGAGCGACCAGTCCCGGGAGTACGTGGCGAGCCTGGGCGCCACCCAGGTCCGGTACGGCGAAGGGGTGGCCGAGCGGATCGGGGCAGTGGCGCCGGACGGTGTGGACGGGGTGCTCGACCTGGTCGGCGGCCAGGACGCGATGGCCGCCTCCGGCACGCTGCGCAAGGGCGGGCGGCTGGTCTCCACCGCCGATCCGGCCACCGCCGCCGGGCTGGGCGGGGAGTACGTGAAGCGCCGTCGCACCGGGGAGGTGCTGGCCTCGGTGGCCGCGCTGGTGGCCGGCGGCGCGCTGGACCCGCACATCTCGGAGACCTTCGCGCTGGACCGGGCGGCCGAGGCGATGCTGGCGGTGGAGTCCGGCCACGCGCGGGGCAAGTGCGTCATCGAGATCAGGGCCTGAGGGGGCGTCATGGTGCGGATCACCGAGACCCGGCCCGGTACGCCCTGCTGGTTCGAGCACGGCAGCGCCGACCCGGCGGCGGCGCAGCGGTACTACGGCGAGCTGTTCGGCTGGCGGGGCGAGACCGACCCCCGGCCGGAGGCCATGTGCTACACCGTCATGTACCAGGGGGAGGCCCCGGTGGCGGCGGTCGCCCCGCTGGTGGCCGACGGGCAGCCGACGGCCTGGTCGGTCTCGATCGCGGCCGCGGACGTGGACGCGGCGGCCGAGGCGGCGCGGGCCGGGGGCGGGCAGGTGCTGGCCGGGCCGATGGAGGCGCTGGACCTGGGCCGGTTCGCCGTGGTGGCCGACCCGGCCGGGGCGGTGTTCGGGCTCTGGCGCGGACGGGCCTTCCCGGGGGTGGCGCTGTTCGCCGAGCCGGGCGCAGCGGGGTGGATCGAGCTGGCGACCCGGGACGTGGCCGGGGCGGTCGGCTTCTACTCCGGCCTGTTCGGGTGGAGCGTCAACCCCGGGGAGCAGTACACCCAGTGGGGGCTGGACGGGACCGACTTCGGCGGGGTGCTGGACATGGGGGAGCAGTTCCCGGCCGACCTGCCGCCGTACTGGATGCCGTACTTCGCGGCGGCGGACGTCGACCTGGCCGCGGAGCGGGCCCTCGGGCTCGGGGGAGACGCGGTGCTCCCGCCCACCGACGTGCCGGACGGACCGCGCCTCGCGGTCCTGAAGGACCCACTCGGCGCGGTCTTCGGGCTGTACCAGCCGGAGGCGTAGCTCGGGCGGCGAGCCCATGGGGGTTCAGGGGCGCGAGGAACTGCGCGCTGCGGAAGTCAGAGACCCGTCTGCCGGGTACGGACGTTCACCTGCAAGTGGTTCTCCGTACCTGGCACACGGTCTGCCTCTTCCGCTTCGCGCAGTTCCTCGCGCCCCCGGGGCACCCAATTCCACAGGGCGGACAGCAGGGTGATCAGCACCGCCGTGTACGGGACCCAGTCGCCGAGGCGGACGTACCAGGTGGTGGCGGTGGGGGCGGCGAGGGGGAGGCGGACCGTCAGGGAGCCGGTGGAGCCGGTGCCGAGGAGGGCGAGGCGTCGGCCTTGGCGGTCGTAGGCGACCGACTCGCCGGTGAGGGCGGCCTGGACCACCGGCCGGCCGGTCTCGGCGGCGCGCAGGGCGCCGAGCGAGGCGTGCTGCTGCGGGGCCCAGGAGTCCTGGAAGGTCGAGGTGGCGGACTGGAGGACGAGCATCCGGGCGCCGTCGGCGGCGGCCTCCCGGGACATGTCGGGGAAGGCCGACTCGAAGCAGATCAGTGCACCGAAGGGGAGCGGGCGGCCCTGCCGGTCGGTGGTGTGCAGGAGGTGGAAGGAGGAGCCGGGCGCGCGGTTCTCGCCCGCCGCCCGGCTGACGCCGGTGAGCCAGCCGAACAGCGGCCGCAGCGGGATGTACTCGCCGAACGGCACCAGCCGGATCTTCCGGTAGCGCTCGGCTACCCCGTCCGGGGTGACCAGCACGGCGTCCTTGGAGATCAGGCCGTCGCCCTTGCGGGCGTCCTCGCCGGCCAGCACCGGGGCGCCGACCAGGGCGGAGAGCCGGGCCACCTCCCGGCGGGCCACCTCGTCCCGGTCCAGGTCGGAGTTGGTGCTGCTCTCGCCCCAGACCACCAGGTCGGGCGCCCGGCCCGCGAGTTCGGCGGTGATCCGCCCGCTCGCGGCGAAGCGGGCGGCCGAGTCGGCCACCTCGCCGGGCTGGACCAGGGCCACGGTGGCGGTGTCGCCCGGCGTCGGTGCGGGCAGGGCGGCGAACAGCAGCGGGCCGGCCAGCAGGGTGCCGGTGACGGCGAGGGCGGCGAGCACCCGGACCCGGAGGCGGCGGCCGGTGAGCAGGATCAGCACGCCGACGTTGGCGGCCGCGACGGCGGCGCTCACCAGCCAGGCGCCGCCGACGGAGGCGAGGCCGAGCACGGTGGGGTGCTTCCACTGGCTGGCGCCGAGCAGGGCCCAGGGGCCGCCGAGCGCGTGCCAGGAGCGGACGAACTCGGTGCAGACCCACACCGAGGGGACCACCACCAGCGCGAGCAGCGTCCGACGCACCGTCAGCGGGGGCGCAAGCAGCCGCCACACCGCGTACCCGACCGCTCCGGGGAGGACGCCGAACACCACCGCGAGCGCGAGCAGTCCGGGCCCGATCGAGGGCACCAGCCAGTACATCGACACCAGGATGAACCCGGCCCCGAACCACCAGCCCCGGACCACGGCCTCCCGCCCGCTGCCGGCCCGCCGCATCACCTCCAGCCCGGGCACCAGCGCCACCCAGGCGAGCCACGAGAGACCGGGTGCGGGGAACGCCAGCACGGGCAGCCCCCCGAGGACGAGCGCGGCGTACCGAGCGGGTTGGCGCAGGGAGGCGGGCAGGTGCATGGTCCCAAGCTAGCCCCGTCAGCGGCGTGGGGCTCGCAGGAGCGGGGCCCGGGTCGGTACTCCGTCGCCTGACGAGGCGTCAGGTCCGTTGTGCGGAAAGGGGATGACCCGAACTGTCAAGCGGACGACGGGAGGGTTTTGCAGAGTGGACGGTCGGTTGACGCTACTGGTTCAGACCAATACCTTCCCAGCAGCAAAGCTCCATCCAGTCCGCACAACAGGAACGAGCCCATGCGTCACGGATCCATCTCCCGGCTGACCGTCGCCACCGCCGCGGCCCTCGGCCTGCTCGTCTCGATCGCTCCCGCCGTCTCCGCGCACGACGGCCACGACGGCCACGGCGCCCCCGCCTACAAGCGGATCGGCTACTTCACCCAGTGGGGCATCTACGGCCGCAACTACCAGGTCAAGGACCTGCAGACCAGCGGCACCGCGGCCAAGCTGACCCACATCAACTACGCGTTCGGCGCCATCGGCAAGGACGGCAAGTGCCTGGTCGGCAACGTGCCGGGCGCCGACCCGTGGGCCGACTACGGGCGCCCGGTGGACGCGGCCACCTCGGTCGACGGGGTGGCGGACACCGCCGAGCAGAAGCTGGCGGGCAACTTCAACCAGCTGCGCGAGCTGAAGGCGAAGAACCCGGGCCTCAAGGTGCAGATCTCGCTCGGTGGTTGGAGCGGTTCGGCGCACTTCTCGGACGCCGTGCTGACCGACGCCGGCCGCAAGGCGCTGGTGGCCTCCTGCATCGACACCTACATCAAGGGCAACCTGCCGGTGGACGGCGCCCGCGGTGGCGCGGGCGCGGCGGCCGGGGTCTTCGACGGCGTGGACCTGGACTGGGAGTGGCCCGGCTCCGAGGGCAACGAGGGCAACGGCATCCGCCCCGAGGACAAGCAGAACTTCACCAAGCTGGTGCACGAGTTCCGGGTCCAGCTGGACGCCTACGCCCGCACCCAGCCGGGCCGCAAGCACTACGACCTGAGCGCGTACGTGCCGACCAACCCGGCGAAGATCGACGCGGGCTTCGAGGTCAAGAAGATCATCAAGGACTTCGACTTCGTCAACCTGCAGGGTTACGACTTCCACGTCTCCGGCGAGAAGACCACCGCCCAGCAGTCCGCGCTCTACGCCAAGCGCGGCGACTTCAGCGTCGACCAGACCGTCAACGCCTGGCTGGACCGCGGCGCTCCGGCGAACAAGCTGGTGGTCGGCATGCCGTTCTACGGCCAGGGCTGGACGGGCGTGACCGGCGGCGGCGACGGCCTCGGCCAGCCGGCCACCGGCCCGGCCCCGGCCACCTGGGTGGCGGGCACCGAGGACTACAAGGCGCTCAAGAAGCTGGCCGACTCCGGCACGTACAAGATCTACCGCAGCCGCGACAAGGGCAGCGCCTGGCTGTTCGACGGCTCCACCCTGTGGACCTACGACGACCCGACGGTGCTGCGCACCAAGGCCGCGTACATCCGCCACGAGGGCCTGGCCGGCGCGATGATCTGGGCACTGGACGGGGACACCCCGAACGGTGAGCTGATCTCCGCCATCGACCAGGGCCTGAAGCGTCGCTGACGCTCCACCAGGACGGCACGGGGGGACCGACGGCCATCGGTCCCCCCGTGCGCTGTCCGCGTTCCGACTAGCTGTCGGACTCCAGGTCGCCCTCGGTCTCCAGGAACGCCGTCTTCAGCTCCTCGATCAGCGCCGGGTCCGGCTCCGCCCACAGGCCGCGGTCGGCCGCCTCCAGCAGGCGCTCGCTGATCCCGTGCAGCGCCCAGGGGTTGGCCCCGGCCAGGAACTCCCGGTTGGTCGGGTCGAGCACGTACTCCTGGGTGAGCTTCTCGTACATCCAGTCGGCGACCACGTTGGTGGTGGCGTCGTAGCCGAACAGGTAGTCCACGGTGGCGGCCATCTCGAAGGCGCCCTTGTAGCCGTGGCGGCGCATCGCCTCCATCCAGCGCGGGTTGACCACCCGGGCGCGGAAGACCCGGGCCGCCTCCTCGGTCAGGGTGCGGGTGCGGACCGTCTCCGGGCGGGTCGAGTCGCCGATGTAGGCGGTCGGGGCCTTGCCGGTCAGGGCGCGCACGGTGGCCACCATGCCGCCGTGGTACTGGAAGTAGTCGTCCGAGTCCGCGATGTCGTGCTCGCGGGTGTCGGTGTTCTTGGCCGCGACGGTGATCCGCTTGTAGGCGGTCTCCATCTCCTCCCGGGCCGGGCGGCCGTTCAGCTCGCGGCCGTAGGCGTAGCCGCCCCAGACGGTGTAGACCTCGGCGAGGTCGGCGTCGGTGCGCCAGTCCCGGCTGTCGATCAGCTGGAGCAGGCCCGCGCCGTAGGTGCCGGGGCGGGAGCCGAAGATCCGGGTGGTGGCCCTGCGCTCGTCGCCGTGCTCGGCCAGGTCGGCCTGGACGTGGGCGCGGACGAAGTTGTCCTGGGGAGTCTCCTCCTGACGGGCCGCCAGCCGGACCGCGTCGTCCAGCAGGGCGACCACGTGCGGGAAGGCGTCCCGGAAGAAGCCGGAGATCCGCAGCGTGACGTCAATCCGCGGGCGGCCCAGCTCCTCCAGGGAGATCGGCTCCAGACCGGTGACCCGGCGGGAGGCGTCGTCCCAGACCGGGCGCACGCCCAGCAGGGCGAAGGCCTCGGCGATGTCGTCGCCGGCCGTGCGCATCGCGCTGGTGCCCCAGAGCGAGAGGCCGACCGAGGGCGGGAACTGCCCGTCGTTGTCCGCCTGGTAACGGTCCACCAGGGACTGCGCCAGTGCCTGCCCGGTCTCCCAGGCCAGCTTGGAGGGGACGGCCTTCGGGTCCACCGAGTAGAAGTTGCGGCCGGTCGGCAGCACGTTCACCAGACCGCGCAGCGGCGAGCCCGAGGGCCCGGCCGGGACGAAGCCGCCGCCCAGCGCGTGCAGCACCGCGTCCAGCTCGTCGGTGGTGGCGGACAGCCGCGGGACCACCTCGCGGGCGGCGAAGTCGAGCACCTCGCGGACCGCGTCCGGGTGCCCGGCGGCCACCTTCTCCACGGCGGACGGGGCCCAGTCCTCGGCCTCCATCGCCTCGACCAGGGCGCGGGCCTGCGCCTCGGCCGCGTCGGTGGCGCCCAGGGTCAGCGCCGCCTCGTCCAGGCCGAGCGCCTCGCGCAGGCCGGGCAGCGCGCTGACGCCGCCCCAGATCTGACGGGCCCGCAGGATCGCCAGCACGATGTTGACCCGGTCCTCGCCGGCCGGGGCCTGGCCGAGCACGTGCAGGCCGTCCCGGATCTGGGCGTCCTTGATCTCGCAGAGCCAGCCGTCGACGTGCAGCAGGAAGTCGTCGAAGCCGTCGTCCTCGGGGCGCTCCTCCAGGCCGAGGTCGTGGTCCAGCTTGGCGGCCTGGATCAGGGTCCAGATCTGGGCCCGGATGGCCGGGAGCTTGGCCGGGTCCATCGCGGCGATGTTGGAGTGCTCGTCGAGCAGCTGCTCCAGGCGCGCGATGTCGCCGTAGGAGTCGGCCCGGGCCATCGGCGGCACCAGGTGGTCGACCAGGGTGGCGTGGGCGCGGCGCTTGGCCTGGGTGCCCTCGCCCGGGTCGTTGACCAGGAAGGGGTAGACCAGCGGCAGGTTGCCGAGCACCGCGTCCGGCCCGCACTCGGCGGACAGCGCGGCGGTCTTGCCGGGCAGCCACTCCAGGTTGCCGTGCTTGCCGAGGTGGACCACGGCGTGGGCGCCGAAGCCGCCGTCGGCCTGCGCGGCCTCGATCCAGCGGTAGGCGGCCAGGTAGTGGTGGCTCGGCGGCAGGTCCGGGTCGTGGTAGATCGCGACCGGGTTCTCGCCGAAGCCGCGCGGCGGCTGGATCAGGACGAGCAGGTTGCCGGAGCGCAGCGCGGCCAGCACGATGTCGCCGTCCGGGTTCTGCGCGTGGTCCACGTAGAGGTTGCCGGGGGCCGGGCCCCAGTGCTCCTCGACCTGCTCGCGCAGGCCCTGCGGCAGCTCGGCGTACCAGCGGCGGTAGTCGGCGGCCGGGATGCGGACCGGGTTGCGGGCGAGCTGGTCCTCCGTCAGCCAGTCCTGGTCGTAGCCGCCGGCCGCGATCAGCGCGTGGATCAGCTCGTCGCCCTCGTGCCCGTCGCCGGTGAGGTCCAGGCCGGGGACGTCGGTGCCGATGTCCATGCCCTCGGCGCGCAGCCGCGCCATCAGCCGCATCGCGGAGGCCGGGGTGTCCAGGCCGACGGCGTTGCCGACCCGGGCGTGCTTGGTCGGGTACGCGGAGAGCACCAGGGCCAACCGCCGCTCGGCGGCCGGGACGTGACGCAGCCTCGCGTGGGCGACCGCGATGCCCGCCACCCGGGCGGCCCGCTCGGCGTCGGCCGCGTAGACGGTCAGGCCGTCCGCGTCCAGCTCCTTGAAGGAGAACGGCACGGTGATCAGCCGGCCGTCGAACTCCGGCACGGCGATCTGGGTCGCGGTGTCCAGCGGGGAGAGGCCGTCGTCGCTGGCCTCCCACTGCTCGCGGGACCAGGTCAGGCAGAGCGCCTGCAGGATCGGGCGGTCCAGCGCGGCCAGCGCGCCGGCGTCCCAGGCCTCCTCGTCGCCGCCGGCCTGGGCGTCGGCCGGGCGGGTGCCGCCGGCCGCCAGCACGGTGGTGACCAGCGCGTCGGCCTGCCCCAGCTCGGCCAGCAGCTCCGGCTCGGCCCCGCGCAGGGTGGCGCAGTAGACCGCCTTGGCGCGGGCGCCCTTGGCCTCGATGGCCCGGCAGAGGGTCTCCACGAAGGCGGTGTTCCCGCTCATGTGGTGGGCGCGGTAGTAGAGCACCGTCACCAGCGGGCCGTCGTTCTCGGCCGCCTGACGCTCCAACGGACCCCAGGCCGGGGCGGAGGCGGGCGCCGCGAAGCCGTGGCCGGTGAGCAGCACGGTGTCGGAGAGGAACGCGCCGAGCTCGGCCAGGTTGGCCGGGCCGCCGTGCGCCAGGTAGGCGTGCGCCTCGGCGGCCAGGCCGGCCGGGACGGTGGAGAGCTCCATCAGCTGGGCGTCCGGGGCCTGTTCGCCCGTCAGCACCACCACCGGGCGCGGCCCGGCGAGCAGCGCGTCCAGACCCTCCTGCCAGGCCCGGCGCCCGCCGAGCAGCCGGACCACCACCAGGTCGGTGCCCTCCAGCAGCGCGGGCAGGTCGTCCACCCCGAGCCGGGCCGGGTTCCCCAGCCGGTACGGGACCGGACCGTTCGAGGCGCGGGCGCTCAACAGGTCGGTGTCGGAGGTGGAGAGGAGCAGGATCATACGGAGGCCCTCCCGGCCGTGGCTTCACGCCGGGACGGCGGCGGGCACGAGGAGACGACGGCGCGACGGAGCGCTGGCGAACGGCGCACGGGCACGGCGGAGCCTTCCTCGGGGTCCGCGCCCCGGGCTGGTGTGAGGACGGCAGGAGTTCCTGGCTCCCACGGACTGGCCGTGGTCACAGTGGCGGGACCGCACCGGATTCGCACCGGTTTCCTCCCCATAGCGCCGTCGCTGGCGTTGGCTGGGCTGTGCGCCCACCCGGGGAGCATCGTACGGGGTGCGTCCGGGTTGCGGACCAGGGTCCCGAAGGTCTGTCAGGTGATCACGGTCGCGACGGGGCACCGATCGCGGGGCGGACGGAGGGCCGGGCCGCCGTGGAGGGAGGCCGGGCCGCGGTGGACGGAGGGTCGCGCGGACGTGACGCAGCGGACAGGAGCAAACCGGCGGAACGTGGGTATGCTCGCGGCCATGCCACCCACGCCACCCGTCGCCGAGCCACGCCCCGGTGCGTCCGGCCGCGACCGGGACGGTGCCTCCGCCGGCGGGCGGGACGGCGCCGCCGGGCCCGTCCGCGACCGGGGCGACGCCTGCCCCGGGGCACTGCGACTGCACCGGGCCGACGACGGCGCGCTGGCCCGGGTCCGCCTCCCCGGCGGGCTGCTGACGGCCGCTCAGGCCCTGGCGCTGGCCGAGGCCGCCGAGCAACTCGGCGACGGGCGGCTGGAACTGACCTCGCGCGGCAACGTCCAGCTGCGCGGCCTGGCCGAGGACGCCGGGGCCGAGCTGGGAGCCCGGCTGCGGGCCGCCGGTCTGCTGCCCTCGGAGACCCACGAGCGGGTCCGCAACGTCATCGCCTCGCCGCTCTCCGGCCTGGACGGGCTCGGCCACGCCGACGTCCGGGCCTGGGCGCGGGAGTTGGACGCCCTGCTCTGCGCCAGCCCGCTCGCCGCCGGACTGGCCGGCCTGTTCCTCTTCGTCCTGGACGACGGCCGCGGCGACGTGGCCGCCCTGGACGCCGATGTGACCTTGATCGCAACGCCCGGCGGCGGAGCGCTGCTGCGCCTCGGCCGGGCCGCCACCGCCCGCCGGATCGCCCCCGGGTCGGTACCGGCCGCCGCGCTGGCCGCCGCCGAGGAGTTCCTGACGGCGGTGCGGGCGGCCGGGGTGAAGGCCTGGTTCGTCCGGGAGGCCGCGGAGCTGCTCGACCCGGGCGCCGAGCCGCTGCCCGCCTTCGCGGGCGGGGCGCCGGAGTCGGGGCCCTTCGGCGGCGGGCTGGTGGCCGGGACCGGGTTCGGCACCGTGAGCGCCGCGCAGTGGCGGGCGCTGGCGGAGGCCGCGGCGGCCTCGGCCGGGGAGCTGCGGATCACCCCGTGGCGCAGCGTCGTCCTCCCCGGAGCCACGGCGGTGGGCGAACTGGCCGCCGCCGGGCTGCGCCTGACGCCCGGTTCGCCCTGGGAGCTGGCCACCGCCTGCACCGGCGCGCCCGGTTGCGCCAAGTCGCTCGCGGACGTGCGGGCGGACGCCGCCCGGGCACTGGGGACGGCCGGGGTGCCCGGGCTGCCGGTGCACTGGTCCGGCTGCGAGAGGCGCTGCGGCCACCCCGCCGGGGAGTGGGTGGACGTGCTGGCCACCGGCCCGGGTGCGTACCGGGTGACGGCCCGTCGGACGTCCGGACCCACAACGACCATGCAGGACCTGACCACGGAACAGATGGCCCAGGCGGTAGCCGAAGCCCGGAGGACGAAGTGATCCAGTACGAGAAGGACGGCGCGGCCATCTACCGCGAGTCCTTTGCCACCATCCGGGCCGAGGCCGAGCTGGCCCACCTGCCGGCCGACGTGGCCCAGGTCGCGGTGCGGATGATCCACGCCTGCGGCATGACCGACCTGGTGAAGGACCTGCTCTGGTCGCCGAAGGCGGTCGCCGACGCGCGCGCCGCGCTGAACGCCGGGGCGCCGATCCTGTGCGACGTCTCGATGGTCGCCAGCGGTGTCACCCGCAAGCGGCTGCCCGCCGACAACCAGGTGATCTGCACCCTCTCCGACCCCTCGGTGCCCGGCCTCGCCAAGGAGCTCGGCAACACCCGCAGCGCCGCCGCGATGGAGCTCTGGCTGCCGCACCTGGAGGGCGCGGTGGTGGCCGTCGGCAACGCGCCGACCTCGCTGTTCCGCCTGCTGGAGATGGTCGAGGCGGGCGCCCCCCGCCCGGCCGCCGTGATCGGCGTGCCGGTCGGCTTCATCGGCGCGGCCGAGTCCAAGGAGGCGCTGGCCGCGAACGAATTGGGCCTGGAGTACCTGGTGGTCCGGGGCCGCCGGGGCGGCAGCGCGATCGCCGCCGCCGCGATCAACGCGATTGCGAGCACCGAAGAGTGACTGAGCCTCGGATCGGCAAGCTCTACGGTGTCGGGCTGGGCCCGGGCGACCCGGAGCTGGTGACCGTCAAGACCGCCCGGCTGATCGGCGAGGCGGACGTGGTCGCGTACCACAGCGCCCGGCACGGCCGGTCGATAGCGCGCTCGATCGCCGCCCCGTACTTCAAGGACGGAGTGGTCGAGGAGAAGCTGGTCTACCCGATCACGGTGGAGACCACCGACCACCCCGGCGGCTACCGGGGCGCGCTGGACGACTTCTACGAGGAGGCCGCGGGCAGGCTGGCCGCCCACCTCGACGCCGGCCTCACCGTGGTGGTGCTGGCCGAGGGGGACCCGTTCTTCTACGGCTCCTACCAGCACATGCACAAGCGCCTGGCGCACCGCTACCCCACCGAGGTGGTGCCCGGCGTCACCTCGGTGAGCGCCGCCGCCGCCCGGCTCGGCAAGCCGCTGTGCGAGGCCGAGGAGACCCTCACCATCATCCCCGGCACCCTGCCGGAGGAGGAGCTGACGGCCCGTCTGTCCGGCGCCGACTCGGCCGTGGTGATGAAGCTCGGCCGCACCTTCCCGGCCGTCCGCTCGGCCTTCGAGCGCTCCGGGCGGCTGGCGGAGGCCTCGTACGTCGAGCGGGCCACCATGGCGGGGGAGCGGACCGGTGCGCTGGCCGACATCGACCCGGAGTCGGTGCCGTACTTCGCGGTGGCCGTCCTGCCCAGCCGGCTGGGCGGCGGCTCGCCCGCGCCCGTGTACGAGGGCCCCGGCGAGGTGGTCGTGGTCGGCACCGGCCCGGCCGGGCCGCTCTGGCTGACCCCCGAGGTGCGCGGCCAACTCGCCTCCGCCACCGACCTGGTGGGCTACACCACCTACCTGGACCGGGTGCCGGTACGGGCCGGGCAGGTGCGGCACGGCTCGGACAACAAGGTGGAGTCCGAGCGGGCCGAGTTCGCCCTCGACCTGGCCCTGCGCGGGCGGAAGGTCGTGGTGGTCTCCTCCGGCGACCCCGGCGTCTTCGCGATGGCCACCGCCGTGCTGGAGGTCGCCTGCGAGGAGCGGTACGCCGACGTCCCGGTGCGGATCTGCCCCGGCATGACGGCCGCCCACGCCGCCGCCTCCCGGGCCGGCGCCCCGCTCGGCCACGACTACGCGGTGGTCTCGCTCTCCGACCGGCTCAAGCCCTGGTCGGTGGTGGCCTCGCGGCTGAGGGCCGCGGCCTCCGCCGACCTGGTGCTGGCGCTGTACAACCCCGGCTCCAAGTCCCGTACCACGCAGGTCGGTTCGGCGAAGGAACTGCTGCTGGAGGTGCGGGCCGCCGACACCCCCGTGGTGATGGCCCGGGACGTCGGCGGGCCGACCGAGCGGGTGCGGACGGTCCGGCTCGGCGAGCTGGACCCGGCCGAGGTCGACATGCGGACCATCCTGCTGATCGGCTCCTCGCAGACCCAGGCGGTCAGTCGTGGGGACGGTGCCGAGGTGGTCTGGACGCCGCGGCGGTACCCGGAGGCGTGACGGCCGGGGCCGGCCTCCTGGCGGACGATCCGTCAGGGGGCCGGCACGGTGATGGTGCGGGTGCCCTTGCCGGTGGTGACCGCCAGGTGACCGCGGTCGGCCCAGGCGGCGGACACGAAGGCGCCGTCCCGGCCCGACTCCGGCAGGTCCGCGACCCGCCAGTGGCGCTCGGACCAGCCGCTGCCGGTGTGCAGGACGAGCTCCCAGGACTGGGACTCGGCCTCCGACCCCGGGTTCCCGACGTGGGTCACCACCAGGACGTGCCCCGGGACGCCCGGCCTCGGCTGACGGCCGGTCACCTGCCGTTGCGGCAAGGTGCCCTGGAGCACCAGTGCGCCGACGGCGTACAGCAGCGTGCAGGCGGCCAGCAGCCCGGCCACCGTCCGGCCGCTGCGGCCGCGGGCGGCCACCGCCACCACCAGGAAGGCCGACCCGGCCCCGCCCACGATCAGCGGGCGGAACAGCGCCACCGCGACCATCGTGCGCCCGCCCGAGCGGTCTTCGTACACGCCCCAGGCGTACGCCGCCAGCGCCAGCAGGCCCACCAGCACGAACAGGGCCGGCCAGCGTCGTCGTTCCGTCATGTGTGCCCCCTCCGGCGGGGATCGTAGCGTGCGGAAATAACGAGTCGTCACCGCCGTCGAAGATCCGTACGATGCGCGCTCATGACCTCCCACCACGAGATTCTCGACGCCGCACTGGACAAGATCACCGCCGGCTACGTCTTCCCCGACCTCACCGGCCCGATCGCCGAGGCGCTGCGGGGGAAGCTCGCCGACGGCGCCTACGAGGGCCTGTCCGAGCCGGACTTCTGCGCCGCCGTGACGGCCGACCTCCAGGCCGTCTGCCCCGACAAGCACCTGCGGCTGCTCTGGAACGAGGAGGCCGTCCCGGTCGAGGAGGAGGACTCCCCGGAGGAGGAGAAGGCCCGCTGGCTCGCCCACTACCGGGAGGGCAACTTCGGCATCGCCAAGGTCGAGCGGCTGGAGGGCAACGTCGGCTACCTCGACCTGCGCTTCATCCCGGACGCCGACGCGGGCGAGGCGGCGATCGGCGCCGCCATGCAACTCGTCGCCCACACCGAGAAGTTGGTCATCGACCTGCGCCAGTGCCGGGGCGGCTCGCCGAACGGCGTGGCCCTGTGGTGCAGCCACTTCTTCGGCGACGACGAGGTCCACCTCAACGACATCTACGAGCGCGCCACCGACTCCACCCGCCAGTACTGGACCTACCCGAACACCCCCGGCCCCCGCTACCTCGACCGCCCGGTCACCGTCCTCACCGCCGCCTTCACCTTCTCCGGCGGCGAGGAGCTCGCCTACAACCTCCAGGCCCTGAAGCGCGCCACCCTCGTCGGCGAGACCACCCGCGGCGGTGCCCACCCCACCGACCGCATCGCCCTCACCCCCCACATCGCGGTCACCGTCCCGGCCGCCCGCTCCATCAACCCGGTCACCGGCACCAACTGGGAGGGCGTCGGCGTCAAGCCCGACGTCGAGGCCAAGGCCGAGGACGCCCTCGACGCCGCCCTCACGGTGCTCGCCGGCTAGGGTCCTCCCGCCGGAACGGCGGGTGTGCCGGGACCGGAGTCCGGGCACGCCCGCCGAGCTGTCACGGCCCGCGCCGGACGGCTACACCGGAGCCTCGGCGAACACCCTGATCGCGGCACCCATGAACTCCACCATCCGCGGGTGGTAGGAGTCGTGGAACGCCTTCATGGCCCCGTCCTCGGCGTAGAAGAGCGACATGCCGACGTACGCCTCCCTGGACGGGGTGTAGAACCGGCTGACGATGTCGAAGTGCCTGCGGACGAGCTCCTGAACCTGCGGGTCCCCGGGCAGGGCGCCGCCGTCGAGGACGGCCGTGATCTCCCGGTACAGGACGTCCCAGTCCTGGTGGACCCGCTCCCTGTCCACATGTGCCCAGTTGTCGGTTCCGGCGAGGCTCTCCGCCTGCTCCCGGGCCAACGACCGGCGGCACTCGTCCTCATAGCTGTCTGCCACGCATGGTTCCCATCGTTCGTCACCTCTCCGGTCGGTCCCGGGAGGCGGCCGGCCGTCGATGATCAACTGCCGGTCCAGGCCGAACGGTTGCACACCACCACCGGGGCGGCAATCCATTTCCCGCTCCCTCCGCGACCGGCCGTCCGGCCGACCGGCCCCCGGCGGGCTAGCCGCTGTGTGCGGCGGCGCGGTCGGACTCGCTGCGCAGGACGCAGAACTCGTTGCCCTCCGGGTCGTGCAGCACCGCCCAGCCCGAGCCGTCGGGGTTGCGGCGGTCGGCGGCCATGGTGGCGCCGAGGGCGAGGAGGCGTTCGACCTCGGGGTCGCGGGAGTCGGTGGGGCGCAGGCAGAGGTGGACGCGGTTCTTGACGGTCTTGGGCTCGGGGACGGTGTTGAAGTAGAGGACCGGGCCGCCGTCCAGGACCACCTGGGTCTCGTGGTCGCCGGGGCGGCAGTCCGGGTCGACCGGACAGCCCGTCACCTCGCTCCAGAACCGCGCCAGTTCGTAGGCGTCCGCACAGTCGATCGCGACGTTCTGCACCACTGAGACCATGGGGGCGAGTCTTGCGGATCTTGGTCGGGGACGCCAGCCGGACGTACGCTCCGGGGATGCTCCTGTGGATCAACGGCCCCTTCGGCGGCGGCAAGACCCAGACCGCGTACGAGCTCCGGCGGCGGTTGGCGGGCAGTGTGGTGTGCGACCCCGAGCACGTGGGGTTCGGGCTGCACCGGATGCTGCCGCCGGCGCTGCGCGGGGACTTCCAGGACCTGCCCGCCTGGCGGCAGGGGGTCTTCGAGGTGCTGGACCGGGCGCTCGGGGAGCAGAGCGGGGTGGTGATCGTGCCGATGACGGTGGTGGAGCCCGCGTACTTCGCCGAGACCGTCGGGCGGCTGCGCGAACGCGGCCACGACGTACGGCACTTCGCGCTGCTCGCGGAGCGGGAGACGGTGCTGCGGCGGCTGCGCGAGCGGGGGTTCGGGCACGCGGTGCGGCTGGTCGGGGGGAAGGACGCCCCACTGCGGCGGGAGAGCTTCGCCGTGTCCAAGCTGGACCTGTGCCTGGAGCGGTTGCGCGGGGAGGAGTTCGGCGAGCACCTGTGGACCGACCGGCTGACGGTCCCCCAGGTCGCCGACCGCATCGCCGCCTCGGCCGGGCTGACCCTCGCCCCGAACACCGAGAGCCCCCTGCGGGGCCGGCTGCGCCGGGCCTGGACGGGCCTGCGGCACATCCGCTTCGACTGAGCTCAGCCCGAGCCGGGCCAGTCCGGGCCGGTCAGCGCGGCGGTGAGGCGGCCGCCGGTGAGCCGGATCGTGACGTCCGGGTCGGTGGTCACCCCGGCGGTGAATGCCTCGGCGGGGAGATGGTCGAGGAGGAACACGAAGTGCAGCGGGAAGGCCGGCATGTCGTCCGGGAAGCCGTCGGAGTCCAGGCGGAGGTTGGCCCGCCAGGCGGCCTGGCAGAGCATCGAGACCAACAGGCCGAGGTGCTCCGCCGTCAGCAGCTGATCGGCCCGGTCGACCAGCACCGCGACCGCCCGGTTGCCGTGCCAGGGCCCGTGCAGGTCGTGCAGGCAGTCCACCAGGGCCGCCCAGTTGTGGCCGAAGTACCCGGGGAAGGGCAGCTCCCGCGCGAACGCCCGGAACAGCGAGGCCGGCTCCAGCAGCTCCCGCCCGTCCAGCCGGAAGGCGAAGCCGCCCACCGCCTCCAGCGCGGCCAGCCCCGCCGCCACCCAGGGATCCCGACGGGACGTCAGCACGACCCACGGTGCGCGGGTCTCGACCAGGGTGGGGGCGTCCGTCATGCTCGCCATCCTCCCAGCCGAGGGCATGTTCCGTTCTCGACCGATCCCGGCGCTGGTCAGTCAGCCGTTCAGAGCGGGACGATGCGGGTGAGCCGGACGACGTGGCTGCGTTCGTCGATCACGTACTCGACCAGACCCCGGCCGTGGGGAATGGGAAGGCGGCGCCAGTCGCCGACGCTGTCCCGTGCGGTGCTGGCGGGCAGCCACGGATCCTCGGCGATGGCGACGGTCAGCGCGACGATCGCGCTGAAGAGGTCCACCGGCAGTTTCGGGTCGGAGAGTGCTTCGGCCACCGCCTCGGACGGCTCGACCGGCCACAGGTCGTCCTCACTCACCGGGGAGCTCGCCTCCGCGCTCGGCGCGAAGGCGGAGTACGTCGGCCATGGTGGTGGTCGGCAGGGTGCCGGCCCGGGCGGCCGCGACGATCTGGTCCTGCTCGGGGTCGGCGTCCAGCTCGGCCTCGCACCACCAGCGGTTGAGCACCTCACCGACCCGGTCGATCGGCGCCTGCCCGAGCTCGCGGTAGAACGCCATCCGGCGGGCACCGGTGAGGGCCTCGGCGATGCCGTCGGCGGTGCGCGGAACGCGCGGCTCGGAGTTCTGCTCGGGGTGGTGGTGCACGGGTTGGACGCTCACGATGGCCCTCCTCGGTTCCTACCGCCCACCGTAGTCCCTCCGAGCCCGGCCGAGCCGGTCCCGGCGGGAGTCGTGCCCAGCGGTCAGAGGCCGGCCAGCCAGGTGAGGGCTGACGGGACGTCGGGGGTGGTGGGGAGGCCGGCCGGGGGTTCGGGGCGGCGGACGATCACGACGGGGAGGGAGAGTTCGCGGGCGGCGGTGAGTTTGGGGGCGGTGGCGGCGCCGCCGCTGTCCTTGGTGACCAGGACGTCGATGCGGTGGTCGCGGAGGATGCGGAGTTCGCCGTCGAGGGTGAAGGGGCCGCGGTCGAGGAGGACCTCGGTGGAGGCGGGGAGCGGGGGCTCGGGGGCGTCCACGGAGCGGGCCAGGAAGTGCAGGGGGGAGCCGGCGAAGGCGGCCAGGCCCTGGCGGCCGGTGGTGAGGAAGACCCGGTGGCCGAGCGAGGGGAGCAGGGCGGCGGCCTCGGCGAGGGAGCCGACCGGGTGCCAGTGGTCGCCGGGGACGGGGACCCAGCCGGGGCGGCGGAGGGCGAGCAGGGGAGTATGGACCTCGGCGGCCGCCTCGGCCGCGTTCCGGCTGATGGCCCCGGCGAAGGGATGGGTGGCGTCGATGACCGCGTCCACGTGTTCCGCCCGGAGCCAGGCGGCGAGCCCGGCGGGGCCGCCGAAGCCGCCGATCCGCACCTCTCCGGCGGGCAGCCGGGGCTGCGCGACCCGCCCGGCCAGGGAACTGGTCACGCGCAGGTCGGGCCGGGTGGCGGCGAGAGCGGCGGCCAGTTCGCGGGCCTCGGTGGTGCCGCCGAGGATCAAGATGTGCAACAGGACTCCAGGGGAACGTACGTGACTGGTGAGCGTAGTGGGAACGCCGAGGCCAAGGGCGGCCGGGAGGCGCAGCTGAAGAGCAGCGGGCTGCGGCACGGCTGGACCACCGGTGCCTGCGCCACGGCCGCCACCACCGCCGCGTACACCGCGCTGCTCACCGGTGAGTTCCCCGACCCGGTGACCATCACGCTGCCCAAGGGCCAGCGGCCCGCCTTCGCGCTGGCGGCGGAGCTGCTGACGCCGGGTCGGTCGGCCATGGCGGGCGTGGTGAAGGACGCGGGCGACGACCCGGACGTCACGCACGGCGCGCTGATCCGTTCCACGGTGCGGCACGGGGCGCCCGGCAGCGGGGTGGTGTTCGAGGCCGGGCCCGGGGTCGGGACGGTCACCAAGGCCGGGCTGCCGATCCCGCCCGGGGAGCCGGCCATCAACCCGGTGCCGCGGCAGCTGATGCGCGATCACGTGGCGGAGGTGGCCGCCCGGTTCGGGGGCAGCGGGGACGTGGTGGTGCAGATCTCCGTCGACCACGGCGAGGAGATCGCCCGCTCCACCTGGAACCCTCGGCTCGGGATCCTCGGCGGGCTCTCCATCCTGGGGACGACGGGGATCGTGGTCCCGTACTCCTGCTCGGCCTGGATCGACTCCATCCGGCGCGGCGTGGACGTCGCCCGGGCGGCCGGCCGCACCCACGTGGCGGGGTGCACCGGCTCCACCTCCGAGAAGGTGGCCGTGGCGGTGCACGGCCTGCCCGAGGACGCCCTGCTCGACATGGGCGACTTCGCCGGGGCCGTCCTCAAGTACCTCAAGCGCCACCCCGTCCCCCGCCTCACCATCGCCGGCGGTTTCGCCAAGCTCTCCAAACTCGCGGCCGGCCACCTCGACCTGCACTCCGGCCGCTCCCAGGTCGACAAGTCCTTCCTCGCCGACCTGGCCCGCCAGGGCGGCGCCGACCCGGCCCTGGTCACGGCCGTCGCCGAGGCCAACACCGGCCTCGAAGCCGTGCAGCTGTGCACCGCCGCCGGTGTCCCGCTCGGCGACCTGGTCGCCGCCCGCGCCCGCCGCACCGCCCTCGACGTCCTGGCCGGAGCCCCCATCGAGGTCGACGTCATCTGCATCGACCGCGCGGGCACCATCGTCGGCACCGCCTGAGCCGGCGTCAGGGCGGCGGAGAGCCGGGCCCGGAGGACCTCTGGTCGTGCAGCAGGGTCAGCAGTCCTTCCGGAGGGGTGTCAGTCGCAGGTGTGGGTGCGGTCGCGGTCGGTGGAGTAGAGGTGGCTGTCGCGGAACTGTTCGGCGCCGAGGGTGCGGCCGACCAGGATGACGGCGGTGCGGAGGAGGCCGGCCTCCTTGGTCTGGGCGGCGATGGTGGAGAGGGTGCCGCGCAGGACGAGTTCGTCGGGGCGGCTGGCCATGGCGACCACGGCGGCGGGGCAGTCGGGGCCGTAGTGGGGGAGGAGCTCCTCGACCACGGAGTCGACGTAGCGGGTGGCGAGGTGGAGGACGAGCAGGGCGCCGCTGCGGCCGAGGGTGGCGAGGTCCTCGCCCTCGGGCATGGGGGTGGCCTGGCGGGCGACCCGGGTGAGGATGACGGTCTGGCCGACCGTCGGGACGGTGAGCTCGCGCTTGAGGGCGGCGGCCGCGGCGGCGAAGGCGGGGACGCCGGGGACCACCTCGTAGGGGACGCCGGCCGCGTCCAGGCGCCGCATCTGCTCGGCGACGGCGGAGAAGACGGAGGGGTCGCCGGAGTGCAGGCGGGCCACGTCCTGGCCGGCCTCGTGGGCGCGGACCAGTTCGGCGATGATCTGGTCGAGGTCGAGGTCGGCGGTGTCGACCAGGCGGGCGTCCGCCGGGCACTCGGCGAGGAGTTCGCGCGGGACCAGGCTGCCGGCGTAGAGGCAGACCGGGCTGGCGGCGAGCAGGCGCTGGCCGCGCAGGGTGATCAGGTCGGCGGCGCCGGGGCCCGCTCCGATGAAGTAGACGGTCATGCGGGGGCGTCCTCTCGGGAGACGGGCTTGACGACGGACCACTGGGTGACGGGCATGGCCTGGCGCCAGCCGGTGAAGCCGCCGACCGGGACGGCGTGGGCGACGGCGAGCTTGAGCAGTTCACCGCCGTGGCGGCGGTACCACTCGGTGAGCAGGGCCTCGGATTCGAGGGTGACGGTGTTGGCGACCAGGCGGCCGCCGGGGGCCAGGGCGGCCCAGCAGGCGTCGAGCAGGCCGGGCGCGGTGAGGCCGCCGCCGATGAAGACCGCGTCCGGGGTGGGGAGTCCGGCCAGCGCGGCGGGGGCGGGGCCGGTGACCACCCTCAGGCGCGGGACGCCGAGGGCGGCCGCGTTGCGGGTGATCCGGCCGGAGCGGACCGGGTCGCGCTCGATGGTGACGGCCCGGCAGTCGCGGTGGGCGCGCAACCATTCGACGGCGATCGAGCCGGAGCCGCCGCCGACGTCCCAGAGCAGCTCGCCGGGTGCCGGGGCCAGGGTGGCCAGGGTGACGGCCCGGACGTGACGTTTGGTCAGCTGGCCGTCGGTCTCGAAGGAGTCGTCGGGCAGGCCGGGGGTGAGGGTGGTGCGGGGGCCGTCGGGGGCGCAGTCGACGGCGATCACGTTGAGCGGGTCACCCGCCGGGTGCGGCCAGGCGGCGGCGGTGCCGTCGAGGTGGTGCTCGGCCGGGCCGCCGAGCTGCTCCAGGACGCGCAGGCGGCTGGCGCCGAAGCCGCGTTCGGTGAGCAGGGCGGCGACGGCGGCCGGGGTGGCGGCGTCGGCGCTGAGAACGAGGACCCGGCGGCCGGGGTGGAGGGCGAGGGTGAGCGAGTCGAGCGGCCGGCCGACCAGGCTGACCACCTCGGTGGACTCCAGCGGCCAGCCCAGGCGGGCGCAGGCGAGGGAGAGCGAGGAGGGGTGGGGGTGGACGGCGAGCCGCTCGGGGCCGGCCAGTTCGGCCAGGGTGCGGCCGATGCCGTAGTACATCGGGTCGCCGCTGGCCAGGACGGCCAGGCCGCCGGGGGCGTGCTCGGCCAGCAGGGCCGGGACGGCGGGGCGCAGCGGGGAGGGCCAGGCGATCCGGGTGGCGGTCACCGAGGCGGGGAGGAGGGCGAGTTGGCGCGGGCCGCCGAGCACGGTGCGGGCCTCGGTGAGGGCCGTGCGGGCGGCGGTGGTGAGGCCGTCCCAGCCGTCGGCACCGATCCCGACGACGGAGATCGGCGGCCCGGGGAGCGGGGCGGTGCTCAACAGGTACTCCTGGGAGGGCTTCGGAAGCGGACGCGCCGAGGCGCGTCATGATCGGCCCGGGCACCCGGCAGCCTACCCGGGGCGTCGGGCGGGACGGCGGGGCGGTCGTCGCCAGGGCGCATGGCACCCGGCGCGGTCGCAGGTGTCGTGACCGGCCCCGTCGCGGAGCCACCCTCGGGGAGAGGCGGTGGGGCGGTGAGGTGAGGGGACCGGGGGAGAGTGCCGAGGTCGCGTGCCAAGGGTCGGTAAAGGATTGCCTGACGGGCCATCAGCGCCCTTGACGGGCCACTGGTCTAGTCCAACTATGGGCGATGTCCATCCGACCGGGACGCACTGTGGGGGTGTCAGATCCGGGCGGCGGGCGCGTACTGCCCTGCCCTTTTCCCCCGGACGCCCCCACACCCGCGTACGGCGACCGTGCCTCCCTGCACCGCCGTCCCGCCTCCCTTTCCGATGACCACACGTCTGCTGGAGAACCCCCATGCGCCCAGGTAGACCACTCCGTGCCCTGGTGGCCGCCTTCGCCACGCTGGCCGCCTCGGCCGGCCTGATGACGGCCGGCACCACCACCGCCCAGGCGGCCGCCACCCCACTGCCGGCCCGCGTCTTCGCCCCGTACTTCGAGGCCTGGACCGGGCAGAGCCCGGCCACCCTGGCCGCGCAGTCCGGCGCCAAGCACCTCACCATGGCGTTCCTGCAGACCGCCACCAAGGGGTCCTGCACGCCGCTGTGGAACGGCGACACCTCGATGCCGGTCTCGCAGTCCGTCTTCGGGGCCGACATCGCCACCATCCGCGCCAACGGCGGCGACGTGATCCCGTCCTTCGGCGGTTACACGGCCGACAACACCGGCACCGAACTGGCCGACAGCTGCACCGACGTCAACCAGATCGCGGCCGCCTTCGAGTCGGTGATCACCACCTACGACGTCAGCCGGATCGACCTCGACATCGAGGACAACTCGCTGACCAACACGGCCGGCATCGACCGCCGCAACAAGGCGATCAAGCTGGTCCAGGACTGGGCCGCCGCCAACGGCCGCTCCATCCAGTTCTCCTACACCCTGCCGACCACCACCAGCGGTCTGGCGGCCAGCGGCCTCAAGGTGCTGCGCAACGCGATCACCAACAACGCGCGGATCGACGTCGTCAACCAGATGACCTTCGACTACTACGACAACGCCGCGCACGACATGGCCGCGGACACCAAGACCGCCACCACCGGTCTCTACAACCAGCTGGCCTCGCTCTACCCGTCGAAGACCCCGGCCCAGCTCTGGGCGTCGATCGGCATCATCGAGATGCTCGGCATCGACGACTTCGGCCCGGCCGAGACCTTCACCGTGGCCAACGCCACCGAGGTCTACAACTGGGCGCTCTCCAAGGGCGTCAACACGCTCTCCTTCTGGGCGCTGCAGCGCGACAACGGCGGCTGCCCCGGCACGGCGGGCTCGGACAGCTGCTCCGGCATCCAGCAGGGCACCTGGGACTTCACCCGGATCTTCGCGCCCTACACCAGCGGCGGCACCACCCCGGCCAACGACTTCTCGGTGACCGCCTCCCCGGCCGCCGGTTCGGTGCAGGCCGGCTCGTCCACCACGGCGAGCATCGCCACCGCCGTCACCTCCGGCTCGGCGCAGAGCGTCGCGCTGACCGTGGCCGGTGCCCCGGCCGGCGTCACCGCGAGCGTCAGCCCGTCCTCGGTCACGGCCGGCGGCAGCGCCACGCTCTCGGTCTCCACCACGGCGGCCACCGCCCCGGGCACGTACCCGCTGACAGTCACCGGCACCGGCGCCTCCGGCACCCACAGCGCCACCTACACCCTGACGGTGACGGGCGGTCAGCCCGGCAACGACTTCTCGCTCGCGGTCAGCCCGGCGGCGGGCTCGGTGCAGGCGGGCTCGTCCACCACGGCCGCGCTCTCCACCGCCGTGACCTCCGGCTCGGCGCAGAGCCTGGCGCTGACGGTCACCGGCGCTCCGGCCGGTGTGACCGCCACCGTCAACCCCGGTACGGTGAACGCCGGTTCGGGCGCGACCCTGTCGATCGCCACCACCGCCGCGACCGTGCCGGGCAACTACCCGCTGACCGTCAAGGCCACCGGCGCCTCCGGCAGCCACACCGCCACCTACACCCTGACGGTCAACGGCACCGCCCCGACCGGTCTGGTCAACGGCGGCCTGGAGACCGGCAGCCTGGCCCCGTGGAGCTGCCAGCCCGGCGGCGCGGTGGTCTCCACCCCGGCCCACAGCGGCTCGTACGCGCTGCAGGCCGCGGCCACCGGCTCGCAGAACGGCCAGTGCTCGCAGACCGTCACCCTGGCCCCCAACACCAAGTACACGCTGACCGGTTGGGTCCAGGGCAACTACTCCTACATCGGCGTGAGCGGCGGTGCCACCGCCTCCACCTGGACCCCGGGCTCGTCCTCCTGGACCAAGCTCACCGTCCCCTTCACCACCGGTGCCAACGGCACCGTCACCGTCTACCTGCACGGCTGGTACGGCCAGGGCAGCGTCTACGGCGACGACTTCTCGATCGCCTGATCCACGGCACGGTCCCACGGGCCCGGTCCTCGGCAGCCAGCCGGGGCCGGGCCCTCCGTGTGCCTCAGGGCTTCTGCGTGGTGGGCACGAAGGGCGGCGGGTCCGAGGGGAGCAGGTGGTCCGTCGGGAAGGTCTGGGCCGGGCCCAGGGGCTGGCAACCGTTCCAGGTGGGGTACTGCCACGGCGGGCAGCTCGCGGGCCGGGTGCCGGCCACGGAGGGAGGCGGCAGCGGGGCCGGGGTGTGGGGCGGGTGGGACTTCGAACCGCCGCCCGGGGTGGGAGCCGTGGTGCGCTTCGCCGTCGCGGACGGCGTGGCCGGCGTGGCCGGGCGCGGGGTGGTGGTCGCCGGTGCCGGTGACGGGGCCTCGGCCTGGGTGGTGGGGGCGGCCGTCGGGCTCGGCGGGGGCTCGGCGGGGGCCGTCTCCGCCGGGGGCGGGGTGGCCGGGGCCGAAGGCGGGGCGGACGGAGCACCGGCGGGGGCCGGTTCGGCGGCCGGCCCGGTGCCGTCCGGCCCGGAGAGCAGGAGGGCGGCGGTCAGCCCGATCAGGGCCGCCCCGGCCGCGGCGCCGAGCGCGAGCCGTCCGCGCCGGGCGCCCTCCGCCGTCGCCGGTGCCCCGGTGTCCTCGTGCACGTGCTCCCCGCCCTCCGCCTGCCCCGCTGTTCGAATCGGCGGATGCTAGCAGGGGCGGGTGACGGCGGTCAGGCGAGGGTGAGGAAGAGCTTCTCGAGCTCGGCCTCGGTCAGGGGCTGGGAGCCGTCCTCGGACTCGCCGTTGAGGCACTGGCGCATGCCGCTGGCCACGATCTTGAAGCCGGCCCGGTCCAGGGCGCGGGAGACGGCGGCGAGCTGGGTGACCACGTCCTTGCAGTCGCGGCCGGCCTCGATCATCGCGATGACGCCGGAGAGCTGGCCCTGGGCGCGGCGCAGCCGGTTCAGCACGGCCGCCTGGGCCTCTTCTTCCACCTTCACCGGGCTCCTCCTCCGTGCGGCGGCGTGGACCGCCCAGGATACCCCAGCGGGTATGGCGGGACGGCGGACGCCCGCCCACCCGGACGGGGGTGGACGGGCGCTGCGGCGACGGAGCGACTCAGTCGCCGATCCCCGGGAAGAGGTCGAGGAAGGGCTGCGCGGTGACGGACAGGCCCCGGCCGAAGGGGTTGTCGAAGTCCCAGATCAGGAAGAGCAGGAAGGCGATCAGCGCGCTGAACGCGGCCGCCAGGAACAACTCCCGCCCGGAGCGCCGGATCTGGAGGGTGAAGAGCAGGCCGACGGTGACCACGGCGCCCGCCACCAGGCCGAACCAGACCACGCCCGGCATGGTCGGCCCGGCGTTCTGGCCACGGGAGTTGCGCGCTTCGTCGGCGGCGGCGATCCGGTCCACCATCGGCTGGTAGTTCTGGTTCTCGATCTCGGTCTGCGGGGCGCGTTCGGTGACGGTGCGGCGCAGCTGGGCCAGCTTCTCGGTGCCCTCGGGGGAGAGGCTCTCGTGCTTCTCCATGTAGGACCACTCGGTGTCCACGATGAACGAGACGTAGCCGTTCACCTCGGCGCGCACCTTGTCGCGGTCGGCGGCCGGCAGCACCTCGGCCCGGGCGCTGACCTCGTGCAGCGCCTGGGCCTCGCGCAGCGCGTCGGCCTGGGCGGAGCCGCGGGCCTCCCAGACGCCCGCGATGGCCAGGCCGAGCACGATCGCGTAGACCACGCCGATCATCATCGTCATGTACTCGATGACGTCCGGCGTCTCGGACGGGTCGTCGTCCTCGCCGACCCGGCGTTGTCGCAGGACCACGACGGCCAGCACCACGGCGCAGACCGCGGCCATGGCGATGACGAGGGCCACCCACTCGGACATGAGGGAACTCCACTTCGGTGACCGGGACGGCTGTCCCGGTTGGGGACGGTCAGGGGGCTGTGGGGTGACGCTGGGTCAGCGGCGGCCTCGGCCGCCGCCACTGCCGCCGCGCGGGCGCAGGGCGCCGGCTGCCAGGACGGCCGGGACGGTGACCAGCAGCACCGTCCGGGTGGTCGGCATGCTGTTCCGCTCGGGCGGCTTGGCCACCGCCACGGGCGCCGGCTTCCAGAACGACACCGTGGGCCGGGGGGCCGGTGGCGGTGCGGGCGGCGGCGGGGTGGTGGCCGGGGGCGGGGGCGGCGGGGGGACGACCGGCGGGGGCACGACCGCGCGGGACGGGGTCGGCTTCGGGGTCGGCTTGGGAGGCGGGGGCGGTGGAGGGGTGGGCTTCGGGGGTGGTGGCGGCGGAGGTGTGGGGGTCGGAGTCGGGGTGGGGGTGGGCTTGGGGGTCGGGGTCGGGGTCGGGGTGGGGGTGGGCTTCGGGGTGGGCTTCGGGGTGGGGCTGGGGCTCGGCTTGGGGGTGGGCTTGGGGCACGGGTGGTGGTGATGGTGGTCGTGGCCCTTGCCGTTGCCGGTGCCGAACTCGTACTCGAAGCCGACCTCCACCTCGACGGGGGCGAGGCCGACCCCGACCCAGTGGCACCAGCCGAGGTGTAGTCCGTTGTCGTGGGGGTCCCCGCCGCGGGAGGCGCCCGGGGCGGCTCCCGCCAGGGTGAAGCAGAGCGCGGTCGCGCCCAGCACGGTGGCGGCCCGTCGGAGCAGCCGGCTGCGGGGTGCCGTAGGGGAAGAGTCGCTCACGTGGAAGATCACCGAGCGACCTGGCGGACAGGTTCTCCGGTTGGCCACTGAATACCTCGAAAGGGCTAACGTATGGTCAGAATGTCCGACCACGAACCGATGGCGGGAACGCCGCGGAGGGGTCCGGGCGGCGACGGCCGTCCGGACCCCTCCGCGGGCGAGGGGGTTCAGCTCCTGCGCAGCAGCTCCACCACCCGGGCCGCCGAGGTGCCCAGTCCGGTCGGGGCGCCGAACGGGGGCGGGGGAGGGGTGGGGACGGGTTCGGGCGCCGGCGCCGGCGCGAAGTGCCGCAGCAGCGAGGGCTCGTCGTAGCGGTGGCACTCCCGGTGCCAGAGCAGGATGCCGTACATCCAGTGCCGGAGCTCCTGGACGTAGCCGTCCAGCGCGGCCCTGGTCTCCTGGGGGAGCGCCAACTGCTCGTAGAGTTGCGGGAGTTCGACGGTGCTCAGGTGCTCGAACTGGCGCATCCGCTCGGTGTTCAGGTCGTGCACGACGGCGATCGCCTGCTCCGGGTCGCAGTCCAGGAAGTTCCGCACCACCACCACGGCGTTGTGCAGCTCGCCCTCGAACTGGACCTCCTTCTGGTACGAGAACAGGTCGTTGACCAGCGTCGCGTAGTCGAAGGCCGCCGCCTCCAGCTCGGTCAGCGGCGAGGCCGCGAACACCTCGGCGGGGACGTCCTCGGTGCGGCCGAGCCGCAGCAGGCCGCGGGTCAGGTCGGAGCCGAAGGTGAGGCGGCGCATCTCGAGGTAGTCCACCGGATCCGGTACGTGGTTCTGGATCTGGTTGGTCAGCTCCCAGAGCCAGCTCTCCAGCATCCGGACCACGCCGGTGCGGAAGGAGCGGCGCTCCTCGGGTGCCATCGGCGCGGCGGTGCGGTGCCAGATGTCCGCCAGGGCGACCTCCGCCGGGTGCGGGCCGGGCGTCGCGGCCCCGCCCTCCACCGGCATCGCCGCCAGCAGCCGCTCGTGCATCAGCCGGGCCCCGGCCAGGTCGTGGGTCCGGCCGTAGACCAGCGGGTAGTAGTCGTCCACCCAGGTGCCCCAGGTCAGCCAGGCGCTGGTGAGGTCCAGCTCCTCGGCGGTGGCCCTCGGCTGCATGCCGGCCGAGCAGAGCGGGAAGTCGAAGTCGCGCAGGTCGGCCTCGGTCCACAGTCCGCTGCCGGGCACTCCGGGCACGGCGTCGAGCAGGCCCGTCCGGTGCGACCAGGCGACGGTGGCCTCCCGGGAGTGCTGGAGGTGCGGGTTGAGCCCGTTGCCGAACGGCATCCGGAACTCCGGGAGTTGGACCGCGCCGACCTGCTCGAAGGGGGTGTAGGAGAAGGACCGCAGCCGGGCCGGCATGGTCCGGGCCACCGAGGCGAAGAGCCGGGCGGCCGAGGTCCCGATCCCGGCCGGGCCGCCGAGCGGGCCCTCGCCCAGGTCCGCCTCGGCGTTCATGTAGCGGCTGGAGCGCATGTGCCACTCGTGGCCGCCGGACTGCCAGTCCTGGAGGCCCTTGACGTAGGCGAAGACGTCGGCGGCGGCCCGCGCGTCCATCCCGCGGTCGGCCAGCAGGGCCGGGACCTCGGTCAGCGCGGTGTGCTCGAACTGCTGGAGCCGGGAGGTCAGCAGGTCGTTCAGCCGCTCGGCCGCCTCCTGGGTGGAGCAGCCCAGGAAGGTCTCCAACACCAGGACGCCGTTGGAGAGTTCGCCCTCCTCCTCGACCTCGCGCTGGTACGAGAAGAGGTCGTTGCGCAGGTGCACCGCGTCCGAGAAGGCGTCCCGGAGCACCTCCATCGGCCGGGTGGCGGCGATCTCCGCGGGGACCTCGGCGCCGGCCGCGTGCTCGACCAGCCCGGCCGACCAGGGGGCGCCGCCGACCTTGCGGCGCATCGCGATGTACTCGACCGGGTTGGAGACCCGGCCCTTCTCGATGTTGGACAGCTCCCACATGGACTCGTTCAGCAGCGCCTCGGTGGCGGTGGCGAAGCGTTTCCGCCAACCGTCCGACATGGCCGGGACGGAGCGGGCCCAGAGGTCGGCCAGCCCGGCCTCCACCGCGTTGGTCGGCTCGGGGTACCCCTGGGAGTCGTCCAGCGGCATGAAGGCGGCCAGCCGGTCGAGGTAGGCCTTGCCACCGGCCAGGTCGCGGGTGCGCTTGAAGATGTCGAGGAAGTGGTCGTCGAAGAAGAAGACCCAGACGTACCAGTCGGTGATCAGCCCCAACTCGGCCGCGTCGCAGTCGGGGTGGGTGTACGCGCAGAGCAGCGCGTAGTCGTGCCGGTCGAAGTCGTCCTCGTCCCAGATCCCGGAGCCCTCGATCATCGCCATCTCGCGGGCCCAGGCCTTGGAGTGCGTCCGGGCGCTCTCCAGGTGCGGGTTGAGCCTGGCCGGGTACGGCATGTAGAAGTCCGGCAGTCGGAAGGGTTGCGCCGCCATCGGTGCCAAGCCTTTCGGGGGATACGGTGCTGGGCGGGCCGGAGGATTCCGGCCCGCCCAGCACCCCGCTCACTGAGGGTCAGTCACGGCCGTTCGAGATCTGGACGTTCTCCAGGACGCCGAGGGCGTCCGGCACCAGGACGGCGGCGGAGTAGTAGGCGGTCACCAGGTAGTTGATGATCGCCTTCTCGTCGATGCCCATGAAGCGGACCGACAGGCTCGGCTGGTACTCGTCCGGGATGCCGGTCTGGTGCAGGCCGATGACGCCCTGCTCGGCCTCGCCGACGCGCAGCGCGATGATCGAGCTGGTGCGCTCCTTGGTGACCGGGATCTTGTTGACCGGCAGGATCGGGACGCCGCGCCAGGCCGGCACCTTGGAGCCGTGCAGGTCGACGTGGTCCGGGTACAGGCCGCGGGAGTTGAACTCGCGGCCGATCGCGGCGATGGTCCGCGGGTGGGCCAGCAGGAAGTGGGTGTCGCGGCGCATCGAGAGCAGCTCGTCCAGGTCGTCCGGGGTCGGGGCGCCGGTCTGGGCCTGGATGCGCTGCTTGAAGTCGGCGTTGTGGAGCAGGCCGAACTCCGGGTTGTTGATGAGCTCGTGCTCCTGACGCTCCTTCAGCGCCTCGATGGTCAGACGGAGCTGCTGCTCGGTCTGGTTCATCGGCTGGTTGTAGAGGTCGGCGACCCGGGTGTGCACCCGCAGCACGGTCTGGGCCACGCTCAGCTCGTACTCGCGCGGCTTGAGGTCGTAGTCCACGTAGGTGCCGGGGAGCTCGACCTCGCCCCAGTGGCCGGCCGAGAGGGCGATCTCGGCCTCGCCGAGCTCGTTCTGCCGCTGCTGCGGGAGGGTGAGGAACTCGGCCAGGTGGGCCTGGAGTCCGGGGGACTGGTCGAGCACCGCCTGGAAGTCGGAGCGGCTCAGGGTGAGCAGCGTGCCGTTGGTGGCGGCGGTGACGGTGTAGTCCCACAGGGCGTCGGACTCGGTCAGCGCCTGCTCGCCGAAGCGCGAGCCGTCGGCCAGCACGCCGAGCTGGGTGGGCGCGTCGTAGGCGTCCAGGCCGGCCCGGTTCACCTTGCCGTGCGCCAGCAGGTGCAGCTGGTCGATCGGCTCGCCGAGCTCGGCCAGCACCTCGCCGGCCCGGAACTCGCGCTGCACGCAGCGGTCGGCCAGCGCGGTCAGCACGTCGTTGTCCTCGAAGCCGCGCAGCAGGGCGAGCTCGCCGAGCTCGCCGGGGATCACCCGCACCTCGGAGCCGGTCTTCACGAAGTCGATGCGGCCGTCGCCGACGGTGTACGTCAGACGGCGGTTGACGCGGAACGCGCCGCCCGAGGTCTGGACCCAGGGGAGCACCTTGAGCAGCCAGCGGGAGGTGATCTCCTGCATCTGCGGGGCGGACTTGGTCGTGGTGGCGAGATTGCGAGCGGCGGCGGTACCGAGGCTGAGCTGCTTCTCCGGTGCCTGAGCGTTCTCCAGGCCTGCGTCCACGGACATCTGCCGGGTTCTCCTTCATCGTGCTCGGCGGGCGCCCTGCCAGCACTGACAGGTCGTCAAAGTATGTGAATAACACCGGGCTTGGAGCCGACGGCCGATCCTCCGGCCTGCCCCCTCCCCGACCTCTGACGACCCTAGATCCACATCGCCCCGCCGGATCGGAGAGTGTCCCTCCACTCCCCCGAACGAGTGAATCAACGGGCGGGTCCGATCATGGGTGGGTCCGATCTGCTCAAGGCCGTACCCGAACGGAAGCCGCCCGCCCCCGTGGACACGGGGGCGGGCGGCGGGCCGGGCCAAGGTGGGACGGGGCGGTCAGGAGCCGATGTGGAGCCAGCCGTCGGGGTCGGCGGCGAGGCCGTGGTGGAGGTCGGTGAGGGCGGTGCGCAGGGCGCGGGTGACGGGGCCGGCGGTGCCGTCGCCGACGGTCCAGTCCCCGTCCCGGTCGCGGACCAGGCCGACCGGGGTGACCACGGCGGCGGTGCCGCAGGCGAAGACCTCGGTGACGGTGCCCTCGGCGCACTCGCGGCGCCACTGCTCCAGCGAGATCCGCTCCTCGCCGGTGCGGTAGCCGAGCCGCTCGGCCAGCGCCAGCAGGGAGTTGCGGGTGACGCCGGGGAGCAGGGTGCCGGTCAGCCGGGGCGTGATCACCTGGGCGTCGGCACCGCTGCCGCGGACCAGGAACATGTTCATCCCGCCCATCTCCTCGATGTACGTGCGCTCCAGCGCGTCCAGCCAGACCACCTGCTGGCAGCCGAGCGCCTCGGCCTCGCGCTGGGCCACGAAGGACGGCGCGTAGTTCCCGGCGATCTTCACGTTGCCGGTGCCGCCCGGGAAGGCCCGGACGTAGTCGTGGCTGACGTGCACCGAGACGGTCGAGGTGTTGTCGCCGAAGAAGCCGCCGGCCACGAAGGCCATCAGCAGGAAGCGGTAGGTGCGGGACGGGCGGAGCATCAGCGAGGTGTCGGTGCCGAAGATCATCGGGCGGATGTAGATGCTGTGCGCCGGGTCGTCGGAGAGCTGGCCCTGGTCGGCCTCGATCAGCCGGTCGATGACGGAGACGAAGGTCTCCACCGGGAGCTCGGGGATCGCGAGCCGGGCGCAGGAGCGCTGGAAGCGGAGCGCGTGGTCGCGGGAGCGCCAGGTGCCGACGGTGCCGTCGGCCCGGCGGTGCGCCTTGAGGCCCTCGAAGGCGACCTGCCCGTAGTGCAGGCCGATCATCGCGGGGTGGATCGAGAGGTTCTCCAGCGGGCCGAGCACCGGCTCGGACCAGCCGTCCAGCTCGTTCCAGTCCATCGAGATCATGTGCGCGGTGAAGGACTCGCCGTGGCCCGGGTTGGTGATGACCTGGGCGGCGGGCTCGATGGTGGTGGTCATGGTGGTCTCCTCAGCGGTGGGGTCGGGCCGGTCAGACGAGCGGGGCGAAGAAGTAGGTGTCACGGGTGGCGAAGAGGCCGTCGGGGCGGACGGTGAAGGAGTCGGCGAAGCGCAGGTCCACCGGGGCGCCGGAGTGCAGCACGCCGTGGAACTCGCCGAACACGCCGACCGTCGCGCCGTCCGCGAGCACCGTGGTCAGGGTGTGGTCGCCGGAGGCGATGGTGCGGTCGCGGCCGTAGAAGCCGAGCAGGCCCTCGGGGCCGGTCATCAGGCCGTAGCCGGGGCGCCGGTACTCGGCGTCGGGGGCGAACAGCGCGGCCAGGCCGGGGGCGTCGCCGGTGTCGACCAGGTGGTAGAAGCGGCGGACCACGGAGACGGCGAAGTCGGTGTCGACGGTGGTGAGTTCGAGGTCGGGGGAGGTGGTCATCATTCCTCGTTCCGGAGCAGGGCGGCGGTCAGGGTGGGCCGGATCGCGGCGAGCGGCTCCGGACGGGTCATCAGGGCGTGGGCGGTGTCGACCGCGTGGACGGTGAGCCGGCCGCCGACGTGCGGCAGCCAGAGCGACGGGTCGGCCGAGTCGGCGGTGCGCCCCTCGGCGGCCAGGTAGAACAGCACGTCCCCGTCGAAGCGGCCGGGCCGGTGGCCGGCCAGCAGGTTGAGGTTGGCGGCGAAGACCCGGGGCAGGGCGGTGGTCAGCTCGCGGTCCAGTCCGGCCAGCGGACCGTCGGGGTGCCGGACGGCGGCCCGGTACTCCTCCGGCGTCGGGCGGCCGTCCCGGTACCCGTCCAACGGGTAGCCGAGGGTGCCGAGCAGGGCGGCCAGCGTGGTGCCGTCCTCGGGGGACCACTCGCGCAGCTGGTCCGGGATCGGCGGGTAGCCGTCCAGCATCGCCAGCAGCGCCACCTCCTCGCCGGCGGAGCGCAGCTGACAGGCCATCTCGTGGGCGACGGCCCCGCCGTAGGACCAGCCGAGCAGCTGGTAGGGGCCCTCGGGCTGGACCCGGCGCAGTTGCTCCAGGTAGTCCTTGGCCATCTCCTCGATCGAGGCCGGTGCGCCCGAGGGTTCGGCGAAGGCCCGGGACTGCAGGCCGTACACCGGCTGCTCGGGGTCGAGGGTGCGGAGCAGGCCGGAGAACACCCAGCTGATCCCGGCGGCCGGGTGGACGCAGAACAGCGGGGTCCGGGAGCCGCGCGGCCGCAGCGGCAGCAGGACGGCCAGCGAGTCCGACTCGGCCCCGGAGTCGAGGAGTTCGGCCAGCTCGGCCACGGTCGGCGCCTCGAAGAGCGAGCGCAGGCCGAGCCGGACGCCGAGCGCGGTGCGGATCCGGCTGACCAGGCGGGTGGCCAGCAGGGAGTGGCCGCCGAGGGCGAAGAAGTCGTCGTCCACGGTGAGGTCGGGCTGGGCGAGGGCCTCGGCGAAGAGCGTGAGCAGCAGCTCCTCACGGGGGGTGCGGGGCGCGCGTCCCTCGGCGCGGGCGGGGAGGTCGGGGGCGGGCAGGGCGCGGCGGTCGAGCTTGCCGTTGGGGGTGAGCGGGAGGGCGTCGAGGCGGACGAAGGCGCTGGGCACCATGTACTCGGGCAGCTGCCCGGCCGCGTGGCGGCGCAGCTCGGCCTCCTCCAGCGGGCCGGTGGTGGTGAGGTAGGCGACCAGCCGTCCGTCGCGGACGTCCAGGGCGGCCTGGAGGACCGCCGGGTGGCGGGTCAACTGGGCCTCGATCTCGCCGAGTTCGATCCGCAGGCCGCGGATCTTGACCTGCTGGTCGGCGCGGCCGGCGAAGGCGAGCTGTCCGTCGGGGCGGCGGCGGACCAGGTCGCCGGTGCGGTACATCCGGCCGCCGGGCGGGCCGTACGGGTCGGCGGGGAAGCGTTCGGCGGTGAGGCCGGGGCGGTTCAGGTAGCCGCGGGTGATGCCGGCTCCGGCGAGGTAGAGCTCGCCGGTGGCGCCGACGGGGACGGGGCGCAGGTGGGCGTCGAGGACGTAGGTGCGGGTGTTGTCGACGGCGGTGCCGATCGGGGGCAGGGCGCCGGGGGAGGGCTCGGGGCCGAGGTCGGCGGCGGTGGCCGCCACGGTGAACTCGGTGGGGCCGTACATGTTGACCATGCGGAACGGCACGCCGGGGGTGGGCCAGCGGCGCAGGGTGTCGCCGCCGAGGTAGAGCAGGCGCAGGGCGCCGGGGCGGGCGGTCAGGTCGTCGAGGGAGGCCTCCAGTCGGGGGGTGGGCATGAAGCAGGCGGTGATCCCGGCCTCGGCCACCCAGCGGGTGAGGGCCTCGGCGTCCTCCAGCAGGACGGGGTCGGGCAGGCAGGCGGTGCCGCCGGCGGTGAGCACCGGCCAGAGCTCCATCACCGAGGCGTCGAAGCCGGGGGTGGCGATCTGGCTGGCCCGGTCGGTGGCGGCCACGCCGTAGGCGCGGCGCATCCAGGCGCACAGGTCGCTCAGCCCGGCGTGCTCGACCACCACGCCCTTGGGGCGGCCGGTGGAGCCGGAGGTGTAGATCACGTACGCGGCGTCCTGCGGGCCGACGGTCACCCCCGGGTCGGTGGCCGGGGAGCCGGACTGCTCGCCGTGGAGCAGGAGTTCGGCCCTCGGGAGGCGTCCGGCCAGGGCGGGTTCGGTGACCACCAGGCGCAGCCCGGCGTCCTCGGTCAGGAAGGCGAGGCGGTCGGCGGGGTAGGAGGCGTCCAGCGGGACGTAGGCCGCGCCGGCCTTGAGCACGGCCAGCAGGGTGACCACCAGCTCCGGGCCGCGGCCCAGGCAGACCCCGACCAGGTCGCCCCGGCGGACCCCACGGGCGATCAGTCGGTGTGCCAACTCGTTGGCAGAGACGTCGAGTTGCCGGAAGCTGAGCAGGCCGTCCGGGTGGTCCAGGGCGGGCGCGTCCGGGGTGCGCCGGGCGTGCTCGGCGATCAGCTCGTGCACGGGTACGGTGGCCGGGCCGGTGGTGACGCCGGGGGCCAGGGCAGCGGTGAGCTCCTCGGTGGTGAGCAGGGGCAGAGCGCCGATCGGCCGGTCCGGGTCGGCGAGCGCCGCGTCCAGCAGCCGGAGCAGCTGGGCCAGCAGGCGCTCCACCGAGGAGTGGTCCAGCAGGTCGGTGGCGTAGTCGGCGGTCAGCCGGAGCCCGTCCTCGGTCTCGGCCACGGCCAGGGTGAGGTCGAACTTGGCGGAGCCGGTGCCGATCGCCACGGGGGCGGTGGTCAGGCCCGGGTAGGCGGCGGCGTGCCCGGCGCCGGGCGGCTGGGTGAGCAGCATGATCTGGAACAGCGGGTGGCGGGAGAGCGAGCGGGCCGGGTTGGCCTCCTCCACCAGGCGCTCGAAGGGCACGTCCTGGTTGGCGTAGGCGGCCAGCGCCGTCTCCCGGGCCCGGTGCAGCAGCTGACGCAGGCTCGGGTCGCCGGAGGCGTCGGTGCGCAGCACCAGGGTGTTGACGAAGAAGCCGACCAGGTCGTCCAGGGCCTCGTCGGTGCGCCCGGCGGTGGCGGTGCCGATCGGGATGTCGGTGCCCACCCCGAGCCGGGCCAGCAGCGCGGCCAGGGCGGCCTGCACCACCATGTAGGTGGTGGCGTGCTGGGCGCGGGCGAAGCCGAGCAGCCTCGCCTGGAGCTCCGGGCTGCCGGTGGCGGTGGCGGCCGCGCCCAGGAAGGTCGGCTGGGCGGGGCGCGGTCGGTCCAGCGGGACGGTGACCTCGTCCGGCAGGCCGGCCAGGGTCTCGCGCCAGTGGGCGAGTTGACGGCTGAGCAGGCTCTCCGGGTCCTGGTCGGAGCCGAGCAGCTCCTGCTGCCAGAGGGTGTAGTCGGCGTACTGGACGGGCAGCGGTTCCCGGGCGGGGGCCGGGCCGCCGGTCCGGGCGGCGTAGGCGTCGGCCAGGTCGCGCAGCAGTGGGCCGAGCGACCAGCCGTCGGTGGCGATGTGGTGGGTGACCAGCAGCAGCACGTGCTCGGCCGGCCCGGTCCGGAACAGCACCGCGCGCAGCGGGAGTTCGGCCGTGAGGTCGAAGACGTGGCCGCAGGCGGCGGCCAGCGCGGCGTCGAGCTCCTCCTCGGTGAGGTCGGTCTCGGTCCACTCGGGGGCGGTGCCGGCGGGCAGCACCCGCTGGAGCGGTCCGTCCGCGCCCTCCAGGTAGGTGGTGCGCAGGATCTCGTGGCGGTCGGTCAGGTCGGTGAGCGCCCCGCGCAGCGCCGTGGTGTCCAACTCCCCGCTCAGGCGCAGGGCGTACGGGAGGTTGTAGGCCGCACTCGGCCCCTGCACCTGCTCGTGGAACCAGAGCCGGGCCTGCGCGGGGGAGAGCGGGGCGGTGGCTCCGCGCTCGGCGGGCGTCAGTGCGGGGCGGAGCTCGCCGTCGGTGCCGAGGTGGCCGACCAGTTCGGCCACGGTGGGGGCCTCGAAGACGGCCCGGACGGTGAGTTCGGCGCCGAGTGCGGTGCGGACCCGGCTGATCAGGCGGGTGACCAGCAGGGAGTGGCCGCCGAGGTCGAAGAAGGAGTCGTCGATGGAGACCCCGTCCGCGCCGAGCAGCTCCGCGTAGACCTCGCAGAGCAGCCGCTCGGTGGTGGTCCGGGGCGCGCGGCCCTCGCCGCGCTCGGGGAGCTCGGGGGCGGGCAGGGCGCGGCGGTCGAGCTTGCCGTTGGGGGTGAGCGGGAGGGCGTCGAGCTGCACGAAGGCGGCGGGCACCATGTAGGCGGGGAGCCACTCGGCGGCGTAGGCGGCCAACTCGCCCGCCTCCAGCGGGCGGTGGCCGGTCAGGTAGGCGACCAGGCGCCGGTCGCCGGGACGGTCCTCACGGACCAGCAGGGCGGTCTGCGCCACGTCGGGGTGCCTGGTCAGCAGGGCCTCGATCTCGCCGAGTTCGATCCGCAGACCGCGGATCTTGACCTGCTGGTCGGCCCGGCCGAGGAAGGCCAGCTGACCGTCCGGCCGCCACCGCACCAAGTCGCCGGTGCGGTACATGCGTTCGCCCGCCGGGCCGTACGGGCAGGCCGGGAAGCGCTCGGCGGTGAGGCCGGGGCGGCCCAGGTAGCCGCGGGTGATGCCGGCTCCGGCCAGATAGAGCTCGCCGGTGGCGCCGACCGGGACGGGGCGCAGGTACGCGTCCAGCACGTAGGCCCGGTTGTTGGCGGCCGGGCGGCCGATCGGGGGAAGGGCACCGGGGGAGGGCTCGGGGCCGAGGTCGGCCGAGGTGGTGGTGACGGAGAACTCGGTCGGGCCGTACTGGTTGGACATCCGGAACGGGACGCCCGGCTCGGGCCAACGGCGCAGGGTGTCGCCGCCCAGGTAGATCAGCCGCAGGGCGCCGGGGCGGGCGGTCAGGTCGTCGAGGGCGGCCTCCATCCGGGGCGTGGGCATGTAGCAGGCGGTGATGCCGGCTTCGGCCACCCAGCGGGTGAGGGCCTCGGCGTCGTCCAGCAGCCGCGGGGTGGGCAGGCAAGCGGTGCCTCCGGCCACCAGGATCGACCAGAGCTCCATCACCGAGGAGTCGAAGCCGGGGGTGGCGATCTGGCTGGCCCGGTCGGCGCTGGTGAGTCCGTACTCGTGGACCATCCACTCGGTGAGGTTGGTCAGCCCGGCGTGCTCGCAGACCACGCCCTTGGGGCGTCCGGTGGAGCCGGAGGTGTAGATCACGTAGGCGGCGTCGCGCGGGTGCACGGTCACGCCCGGGTCGGTGGTGGGCGAGCCCGACTGCTCGCCGTGGAGCAGGAGTTCGGGTCCGGAGAGGCGCCCGGCCAGGGCGGGTTCGGTGACCACCAGGCGCAGCCCGGCGTCCTCGGCGATGTAGGCGAGGCGGTCGGCGGGGTAGGAGGCGTCGAGCGGGACGTAGGCCGCGCCGGCCTTGAGCACGGCCAGCAGGGTGACCACCTGCTCGGTGCCGCGGCCCAGGCAGACCCCGACCAGGTCGCCCCGGCGCACTCCCCGGGCGATCAGGTGGTGAGCCAACTCATTGGCGGAGGTGTCGAGTTCGCGGTAGGAGAGGGTGCGGTCGCCGCACTCCAGGGCCGGTGCGTCCGGCGTCAGCCGGGCGTGCTCGGCGATCACCTCGGGCACCCGGCGGTCGGTGCGGAAGGGCACGGCGGTGTCGTTCCAGCCGTGCAGGACGGTCCGGAGCTCCTCCTCGCCGAGCAGGTCTAGCCGGCCGACCGGCACCTCCGGGGCGTCGAGGGCGGCCTCCAGCAGGCGCAGGAAGCGCTCCAGCAGACGCTCCACCGTCCCGGCGTCCAGCAGTTCGGTGGCGTAGTCGGCGTTGAGCCGCAGCCCCTCCGGTGTCTCGGTGACGGCCAGGGTGAGGTCGAACTTGACGGTGCTGGTGCCGACCGGGACCGGACGGGCCGTCAGGTCGGCGAAGCCCTCCCCGCCGCCGGTGGCGGAGACCGGGGGCTGGGCGAGCAGCATGACCTGGAACAGCGGGTGGCGGGCCATGCTGCGGGCCGGGTTGAGCTCCTCCACCAGGCGCTCGAAGGGCACGTCCTGGTGGGCGAAGGCGGCCAGGTCGGTCTCCCGGACCCGGTCCACCAGCTCGGCGAAGCCCGGCTCGCCGGAGACGTCGGTGCGCAGCACCAGGGTGTTGACGAAGAAGCCGACCAGGTCGTCCAGCGCGTCGTCGGTGCGCCCGGCGGTGGCGGTGCCGATCGGGACGTCGGTGCCGGCGCCGAGCCGGGAGAGCAGCGCGGCCAGCACGGCCTGCGCGGCCATGTAGAGGGTGACGTGCCGCTCCCGGGTGAAGGCGAGCAGCCGGGCCTGGAGCTCGGGGGAGCTGGTCAGGCTGACCGCCGCGCCCTGCTGGGTGGGCGCCGCCGGGCGGGGCCGGTCCAGCGGCAGGGTGACCTCGTCCGGCAGGCCGGCCAAGGTCTCGCGCCAGTGGGCGAGTTGACGGCTGAGCAGGCTCTCCGGGTCCTCGTCGGCGCCCAGCAGCGCCTGCTGCCAGCGGGTGTAGTCGGTGTACTGCACCGGCAGCGGCTTCCAGCCGGGTGCCGCGCCGTCCCGGCGGGCCCGGTAGGCGGTGGCCAGGTCCCGGCTGAACGGGCCGAGCGACCAGCCGTCGGTGGCGATGTGGTGCAGCACCAGCAGCAGCACGTGCTCCTGCTCGCCGAGCCGGTAGAGGTACGGCCGCAGCGGAAGGTCGGCGGCCAGGTCGAACGGCAGGTCGCCGGCCCGGGCGAGTTCGGCTCGCAGGCCGTCCTGGTCGAGCTCCGCGAAGGTCCAGTCGGGGCGGGCGAGTTCGGCCTCCCGGACGACCTGCCGCGGCTCGCCGCCGACCTCCTGGTACCCGGTGCGGAGCACCTCGTGCCGGGCGATCACGTCGTCCAGGGCCTGCTCCAGGGCGGCCCGGTCCAGCTCCCCGGCCAGCCGGATCGCGTACGGGAAGTTGTAGGCGGTGCTCTCGGTGCCCTGGGCCTGCTGGTGGAACCAGAGCCGGGCCTGGGCGGGGGAGAGCGGGGCGCTCGGGCCCTGGTCGGCGGAGCGGCGCAGGACGGGGCGGGAGGTGTCGGTGGTGGAGAGGTGGTGGACCAGCTCGGCCACGGTCGGGGCCTCGAACACCGCCTTGACGGTGAGTTCGGCGCCGAGTGCGGTGCGGACCCGGCTGATCAGGCGGGTGACGAGCAGGGAGTGGCCGCCGAGGTCGAAGAAGGAGTCGTCGATGGTGACGGCCTCCTCGCCGAGCAGCTCGGCGTAGATGCCGCAGAGCAGTTCCTCGCGGGCGTTGCGCGGCGCCCGTCCGCCCTCCCGGCCCGGCAGTTCGACGGCGGGCAGGGCGCGCCGGTCCAGCTTGCCGTTGGGGGTGAGCGGCAGGGCGTCCAGCTGCACGAAGGCGGCGGGCACCATGTAGTCCGGGAGCCACTCGGCGGCGTGCCGGCGCAGCTCGGCCGGGTCCAGCGGCTCGGTGGCGGTCAGGTAGGCGACGAGCCGGTCGTGCTGGACGTCCAGCACGCTCTGGGTGACGGCCGGGTACTTCGTCAGCAGGGCCTCGATCTCGCCGAGTTCGATCCGCAGGCCGCGGATCTTGACCTGCTGGTCGGCGCGGCCGGCGAAGGCCAGCTGTCCGTCGGGGCGGCGGCGGACCAGGTCGCCGGTGCGGTACATCCGGCCGCCCTCGCCGCCGTGCGGATCGGCGACGAAGCGTTCGGCGGTGAGGCCGGGGCGGTTCAGGTAGCCGCGGGTGATGCCGGCTCCGGCGAGGTAGAGCTCGCCGGTGGCGCCGACCGGGACGGGGCGCAGGTGGGCGTCCAGCACGTAGGTGCGGGTGTTGTCGACGGCGGTGCCGATCGGGGGCAGGGCGCCGGGGGAGGGCTCCGGGCCCAGCTCGGCGGCGGTGGCCGCCACGGTGAACTCGGTGGGCCCGTACTGGTTGGACATCCGGAACGGCACGCCGGGGGCGGGCCAGCGCCGCAGGGTGTCGCCGCCCAGGTAGACCAGGCGCAGCGCGCCCGGATCGGCCGTCAGGTCGTCGAGGGAGGCCTCCAGCCGGGGGGTGGGCATGAAGCAGACGGTGATCCGCTGCTCGGCGATCCAGCCGGTCAGTGCCTCGGCGTCCTCCAGCAGCTTCTCGTCCGGCAGGCAGGCGGTGCCGCCGGCCACCAGCACGGGCCAGAGCTCGATCACCGAGGAGTCGAAACCGGGCGTGGAGACCTGGCTGGCCCGGTCGGCGGGGGAGTGGCCGAACTCGCGCAGCATCCAGGCGCACAGGTCGCTCAGCCCGGCGTGCTCGACCACCACGCCCTTGGGACGCCCGGTGGAGCCGGAGGTGTAGATCACGTACGCGGCCTCGCGCTGGTGGACCGTCACCCCCGGGTCGGTGGTGGGGGCTCCGGACTGCGCGCCGTAGAGCACCGGCAGGGCCGCGCTCGCGGGCAGCCGCTCCAGCAGTCCGGGCGAGGTGACCACCAGCGGCAGGGCGGCGTCCTCGGCGATCCAGGCCAGCCGCTCGGCCGGGTAGGAGGCGTCCAGGGTGACGTAGGCGGCACCGGTCTTGAGGATCGCCAGCAGGGTGACGATCCGTTCGACGGAGCGCTCCAGGCAGATCCCGACCAGCCGGCCGGGCGCCGCGCCCAGCGGGATCAGGTGGTGGGCCAACTGGTTGGCCCTGGCGTCGAGTTCGGCGTAGCTCAGGCGGACCTCGCCCGCCTCGACCGCGACCGCCTGCGGGGCGGTGCGGGCCCGTTCGGCGATCAGCTCGTGCACCGGCACGGTGGCCGGGGCGGTGACCAGGGCCGGGGCCAGGGCGGCCCGCTCCTCCTCCTCGGTGAGCAGCGGCAGCCGGCTGACCGGCAGCGCCGGGTCGGCCAGCCCGGCGTCCAGCAGGCGCAGCAGCTGGGCCAGCAGCCGGCGGACGGTGCCGGCGTCCAGCACCTCGGTGGCGAAGTCGGCGTTCAGCTTCAGCCCCTGGGCGGACTCGCCCACGGCCAGCGTGAGGTCGAACTTCACCGCGTCGGTGCCGACCGGCAGCGGAGCCGTCTCCAGCCCGCCGAACTCCGGCCCGCCGCCGGCCCCTTCGCCGGCCTGCTGGGCCAGCAGCATCAGCTGGAACAGCGGGTGGCGGGAGAGCGAGCGGGCCGGGTTGAGCTCCTCCACCAGGCGCTCGAAGGGGACGTCCTGGTGGGCGAAGGCGGTCAGGTCCGCCTCCTTGACCCGGTCCACCAGCTCGGCGAAGCCCGGGTCCCCGGAGGCGTCGGTGCGCAGCACCAGGGTGTTGACGAAGAAGCCGACCAGGTCGTCCAGGGCCTCGTCGCCGCGCCCGGCGGTGGCGGTGCCGATCGGGACGTCCGTCCCGGCGCCGAGCCTGGTCATCAGGGTGACCAGGGCGGCCTGCACCACCATGAAGACGGTGGCGCCGCGCTCCCGGGCGAAGGCGGTCAGCCGGGCGTGCAGTTCGGGGGTGCTGACCATGGAAACCGCCGTGCCCTTGTGCGCCGGGACGGCCGGGCGGGGCCGGTCCAGCGGGAGCGCCACCTCGTCCGGCAGGCCGGCCAGGGTCTCGCGCCAGTGGGCGAGTTGGGCCGAGATCAGGCTCTCGGGGTCGTCCTCCTCGCCGAGCAGCTCCTGCTGCCAGAGGGTGTAGTCGGCGTACTGGACCGGCAGCGGCTCCCAGGCCGGGGCCGCCCCGCCCCGCCGGGCGGTGTAGGAGGCGGCCAGGTCGCGGACCAGCGGGCCGAGCGACCAGCCGTCGGTGGCGATGTGGTGCATCACCAGCAGCAGCACGTGCTCCCGCTCGGCGAGCCGGTAGAGGAAGGGACGGATCGGCAGGTCGGCGGTGAGGTCGAAGGAGAGGTTGCAGGCCCGGTCCAGCTCGGCGGCCAGCTCCTGCTCGGTGGTGGTGCCCTCCGTCCAGACCGGCCGGGCGAGTTCGGCGTCCAGCACCCGCTGGTACGGACGGCCGTCCTGCTCGCCGTAGGTGGTGCGCAGCGCCTCGTGCCGGGTGAGCACGTCCGCCAGGGCCAGCTGCAGCGCCTCGGTGTCCAACTCGCCCCGCAGGCGCAGCGCGTGGGGCAGGTTGTAGGCGGAGCTGGTGCCGGTGATCTGCTCGTAGAACCAGAGTCTGGCCTGGGCGTAGGAGAGCGGGATCACGAGGTGACCTCCTTGGACCGGGCCCGCAGGGCCGGACGGGCGCGGACGGCGGTGGTCAGGCGGCCGGTGAGGTCGGCCACCGTCGGCGCCTCGAAGACGGCCTTGATGGTGAGTTCGGCGCCGAGCACCGAGCGGACCCGGCTGATCAGGCGGGTGACCAGCAGGGAGTGACCGCCGAGCTCGAAGAAGTTGTCGTCGATGCCGACCGTCTCCAGGCAGAGGATCTCGGCGAACAGGCCGCAGAGCTTCTCCTCCCTCTCGTCCCGCGGGCCCCGGCCGGCCGGACGCTGCGTCAGGTCGGGGGCCGGCAGGGCGCGCCGGTCGAGCTTGCCGGTGGGCGTCATCGGCAGCGCGTCCAGCTGGACGAAGGCGGAGGGCACCATGTACTCCGGCAGCCGCTCGGCCACGTGGGCCCGCAGGGCGGCGGTGTCCACCGGGCGGTCGGCGGTCAGGTAGGCCACCAGGCGCCTGTCGCCGGGGCGGTCCTCCCGGACCACCACCGCCGTCTGGCCGATCTCGCCGTAGGAGGCGACGGCGGCGCGCACCTCGCCGGGCTCGACCCGGAAGCCGCGGATCTTGACCTGGTCGTCGGCCCGGCCGAGGAACTCCAGCGAGCCGTCCGGGAGCCAGCGGACCAGGTCGCCGGTGCGGTACATCCGGCTGCCGGGCGGGCCGTAGGGGTTGGCGACGAAGCGTTCGGCGGTCAGGCCTGGCTGGCCGGTGTAGCCGTTCGCCAGGCCGAGGCCGGCCATGTGCAGTTCGCCGACCACGCCGGGGGCGACCAGGTCGAGGTGCCGGTCCAGGACCCAGAGCTGCTTGCCGTTGAGCGCGCGGCCGACCGGGATCGAGGGGCGCCCGGCGTCCGCCGGGGTGATGTGGTGGGCGACGGTGAAGATCATCGACTCGGCGGGCGAGTAGCCGTTCACCAGCCGGATCTGCGGGAAGTCCTCGACCAGGCGCATCACGTGCGGGATGGAGGCGGCCTCGCCGCCGGTCATCACCTGGCGCAGCCCCGCGAAGGTGGCCGGGTACTCGTCGAGCAGGAAGTTCAGCAGGCTGGCCGAGACGTGCAGGGTGGTCACCGCGTGCTCGGCGGCCAGTGCGGCGATCACCGTGGGCTCCGGGCGCTGGCCCGGCTGGAGCACGCAGGTGCCGCCGGAGAGCAGCGGGGAGAACAGCTCCAGGGCGAAGGCGTCCCAGGAGACCGGCGAGCACTGGAGCCAGACCTGATCGGGGCTCAGCTCCGCGAAGTCCTGGCCGAGCAGGGTGCCGACGATCGCCCGGTGCGGGGAGACCACGCCCTTGGGCGTGCCGGTGGAGCCGGAGGTGAACATCACACAGGCGGCGTCCAGCGGGCCGGCCAGCTCGGGCAGGGCGGTGGCGGGGTGCCCGGCCGCGCCCTCCAGCAGCAGCTGCGGGGCGTCGATCCGGCCCGCGTGCGCGGCGTCGGTCACCACCCAAGTGGCGGTCCTGGCCAGCGCGTTGAGGCGGTCGACCGGGAACTCCGGGTCCAGCACGGTGTAGGTGCCGCCGGCCTTGAGGACGGCCAGCACCGCCACCACCAGCTCGGGGGTGCGTTCCAGGTGCAGGCCGGCGACCTCGCCGCGCTTCAGACCGCCCGCGATCAGGTGGTGGGCGAGGCGGTTGGAGCGCTCCTCCAACTCCCGGTAGCTGACGGTGGTTCTGCCGAAGACCAGGGCGGTGGCCTCCGGGCGGGCGGCGGCCTGCCCGGCGAAGACGCCGTGCACGGTGCGCTCCGGGTCCACGGTGGACGGCTGCCCGCTGAGCTCCTCGGTCAGCAGCAGGCGCTCCGCCGGCGAGAGCACGTCCACCCGGCCGACCGGCAGCTCCGGCGCGGCCAGCGCGCCCTCCAGCAGGCGGACCAGACGGGCCGCCAACTCCTCGACGGTGGCGCGGTCGTAGAGGTCGGAGGCGTAGTCGATGTTGATCTTCAGTCCGGCCGGGGCACCGGCCTCGCGGCGCTCGGTGACGGCCACGGTGAGGTCGAACTTCACCGTGTCCACCCCGGCCGGAACGATCGAGGCCTCCAGGCCCGGGATGCTCAGCTCGGCCGAGCTGTTGTTCTGCACCACCAGCATGATCTGGAAGAGCGGGTGCCGGGAGAGGGTGCGGACGGGGTTGAGCTCCTCCACCAGGCGCTCGAAGGGGACGTCCTGGTGGGCGTAGGCGTCCAGGTCCGACTCCCGGACCCGCTCGACCAGCTGACGGAAGCTCGGGTCGCCGGAGAGGTCGGTGCGCAGCAGCAGGGTGTTGACGAAGAAGCCGACCAGGTCGTCCGCCGCCTCGTCCACCCGGCCTGCCACCGGGGTGCCGAGCGGGATGTCGGTGCCGCCGCCGAGCCGGGAGAGCAGCGCGGCCAGCCCGGCCTGGAGCACCATGAAGAGGGTGGCCTGGTGCTCCCGGGCGAAGCTCAGCAGCCGCCCGTGCAGTTCGGCGTCGGTGCTCACCCAGACCGCGTCGCCCAGGTTGCTCGGCGTGGCCGGGCGGGGCCGGTCGGTCGGGACGTTCAGCTCCTCCGGCAGCTCGGCCAGCGCGCCCCGCCAGTAGGCGAGTTGCCGGGAGACCAGGCTGGACGGGTCGTCGTCCGCGCCGAGCAGCGCCTGCTGCCAGAGGGTGTAGTCGGCGTACTGCACCGGCAGCGGGGCCCAGTCGGGGGCCTCGCCCGCGGTGGAGCGGGCCGCGTAGGCGGCGCCCAGGTCGCGGATCAGCGGGCCCATCGACCAGCCGTCGCTGGCGATGTGGTGCATCACCAGCAGCAGCACGTGCTCCTGCGGGCCGAGGTCGAACAGGTGCACCCGCAGCGGGACCTGGGTGGCCAGGTCGAAGCCCCGGTTGGCGGCCCGGGCGACCGCCCCGGCCAGCCCGTGCTCCGTCACCGGCGCCTGGTCCCAGGGGATCTCGGCCTGGTCGGGGGCCAGCACCCGCTGGTACGGGCGGCCGGCGAACTCCTCGAAGACGGTGCGCAGCACCTCGTGCCGGGCCACCACGTCGTCCACCGCGGCGCGCAGCGCGCGGGTGTCCAGGGCGCCGCGCAGCCGGACCGTCACCGGCACGTTGTAGGCCGAGCCCTGCTCCTCCAACTGGCCGAGGAACCAGAGTCGTTGCTGGGCGAAGGAGAGCGGCAGGCGCTCCGGCCGGGCCACCGCGCGCAGCGCCGGGCGGGCGTGCTGGGCGCGGTCCACCCGCTTGCCGAGCCGGGCCACGGTGGGGGCCTGGAAGAGGTCGCGGATGCCGATCTCCACGCCGAGCACCGAGCGCAGCCGGCTGACCAGGCGGGTGACCAGCAGCGAGTGGCCGCCGAGGTCGAAGAAGTCGTCGTCGATGCCGACCGACTCCAGGCCGAGGATCTCCGCGAACAGGCCGCAGAGCAGCTCCTCCTGGGCGTTGCGCGGCTCGCGGCCCAGCTCGCCGCGGTTGTGGTCCGGGGCGGGCAGGGCCCGGCGGTCCAGCTTGCCGGTCGGGGTGATCGGCAGCGCCTCCAGGAAGACCACGGCCGAGGGCACCATGTACTCGGGCAGCAGCGCGGCCACGTGGGTGCGCAGCGCGGCGGCGTCCACCGCAGCGGCCTCGGGCGAGCCGTCGGTCACCACGTAGGCCACCAGGCGCTTGTCGCCCGGGCGGTCCTCGCGGACCACCACGGCGGCCTGGCCGACCCCGGGGAAGGCGGCCAGGGTGGCCCGGACCTCGCCGGGTTCGACCCGGAAGCCGCGGATCTTGACCTGGTCGTCGGCGCGGCCGAGGAACTCCAGCACGCCGTCGCCGCGCCAGCGCACCAGGTCGCCGGTGCGGTACATCCGGGCCCCCGGCTCGCCGAACGGGCAGGCCACGAAGCGCTCGGCGGTCAGCCCGGCCTGGCCGGCGTAGCCGTGGGCCAGGCCGACGCCGGACATGTAGAGCTCGCCGGTGACGCCGGGGGCGACCAGGCCGAGGCCGTCGTCCAACACGTAGAGCCGCTTGTTCCCGAGCGGGCGGCCGACCGGGATGGAGGGGCGGGAGCCGTCGGCGGCGGTGATCTCGTGGGAGACGGTGAAGATCATCGACTCGGCGGGGGAGTAGCCGTTCACCAGCCTGATCTGCGGGAAGCCGTGCACCAGCTTCATCACGTGCGGGATGGAGGCGGCCTCGCCGCCGGTCATCACCTGCTGGAGGTGGGTGAAGGTGTCCGGGTACTCGTCCAGCAGGAAGTTCAGCAGGCTGGCCGACACGTGCAGGGTGGTGACCCGGTGGCGCGTCACCAGCTCGGCGATGACGGCGGGTTCGGGCCGCTGGCCGGGCTGGAGGACGCAGGTGCCGCCGGAGAGCAGCGGGCCGAACAGCTCCAGCGCGAAGGCGTCCCAGGAGACCGGGGCGCACTGCAGCCAGACCTGGGCCCGGTCGAAGTCCACGAAGCCCTGGCCGACCAGGGTGCCGACGATCGCCCGGTGCGGGGAGACCACGCCCTTGGGCACACCGGTGGAGCCGGAGGTGAACATCACGCAGGCCGCGTCGCCCGGGCCGGCCGGGACCTCGGGCGCGGTGGCGAGGTGGCGGGCGATCGACCCGGCGTCCCGGTCCAGGTGGAGCTCCCGCGGGCCGTCGGTCAGCCTGCCCCCCAGCTCCGAGACGGTGAGCAGCAGGGCGGCCTCGGTGTGGCCGAGCACGGCGGCGATCCGGTCGGCCGGGAAGTCCGGGTCGAGCATGGTGTAGGTGCCGCCGGCCTTGAGCACCGCCAGCACGGCGGTGACCAGCTCGGTGGAGCGCTCCAGGTAGACGCCGACCACGTCGCCCCGGCGCAGGCCGCTCGCCACCAGGTGACGGGCCAGCCGGTTCGCCCGCTCGTCCAACTCCCGGTAGCCGACGGTCTCCTCGCCGAAGACCAGCGCGGTGTCCAGCGGCCGGCGGGCCGCCTGCTGCTCGAACAGCTGGTGCACGCAGGCCTCGGCCGGGTACTCGGTGGTGGTGTCGTTCCAGTCCACCAGCAGGGCGCGGCGCTCCTCGCCGGAGAGGATCTCCAGCCGGCCCACCGGCACGTCGGGCTCGGAGAGCTGACCCTCCAGCAGCCGGACCAGGCGGTCCAGGATGACCTCGACCGAGGCCCGGTCGAACAGGTCGGTGGCGTACTCGGCCATCGCCCGGATCCCGGCCGGCTCGCGGTCCGTGCCGAAGGTCTCGGTGAAGCCCAGGGTGAGGTCGAACTTGGCGGTGTCGGTGGTCACGGGCGCCATCTCGGCGTCCAGGCCGGGCAGCCGCAGCTTGGCCTCGGCGTTGTTCTGCACCACCAGCATCACCTGGAACAGCGGGTGCCGGGAGAGGGTGCGGACGGGGTTGAGCTCCTCCACCAGGCGCTCGAAGGGGACGTCCTGGTGGGCGTAGGCGTCGAGGTCGGTCTCCTTGACCCGGGCCACCAGCTGACGGAAGGTCGGGTCCCCGGAGAGGTCGGTGCGCAGCACCAGGGTGTTGACGAAGAACCCGACCAGATCCTCCAGCGCGTCGTCGGTGCGCCCGGCGGTGGGCGTGCCCAGCGGGATGTCGGTGCCGGCGCCCAGCCTGGTCAGCAGCCCGGCCAGGGCGGCCTGCATCACCATGAAGAGGGTGGCGTTGTTCTCCCGGGCGAAGGCCAGCAGGCGGCGGTGCAGGTCCTGGTCCAGGTGCGCGGTGGTCACCTGGCCCTGGTTGGAGGGCAGTGCCGGGCGCGAGCGGTCGGCCGGCAGCGCGATCTCCTCCGGCAGGTCGGCCAGCGCCTCGCGCCAGTAGGCGAGTTGCTGGGAGAGCAGGCTCTCCGGGTCGTCGGCCGAGCCGAGCAGGTCCTGCTGCCAGAGGGTGTAGTCCACGTACTGCACCGGCAGCGGCTCCCACTGCGGGGCGGCGCCGTCGCAGCGGGCGGCGTAGGCGGTGGCCAGGTCGCGCATCACCGGGCCGAGCGACCAGCCGTCGCTGGCGATGTGGTGCATCACCAGCAGTAGCACGTGCTCCTCGGGGCCGACCGCGAAGATGTGCGCCCGGATGGGGAGTTCGACCATCAGGTCGAAGGCGTGCCGGGAGGCGAAGTCCAGCTCCAGCGGCAGCTCCTCGGCGTCGGTGTCCAGCACCGTCACCATCGGCCGGGCCACGCCCGGGGCGACCACCCGCTGGTAGGGCTCGCCGTCCACCTCCAGGAAGACGGTGCGCAGCGCCTCGTGCCGGCCGACCACGTCGGAGACGGCGGTGTGCAGGGCGTCCACGTCCAGCACGCCGCGCAGCCGGATGGTGTGCGCCACGTTGTACGTGCTGTTCGGCCCCTCCAGCTTGTTGAGGAACCAGAGGCGGCGCTGCGCGTACGACAGCGGGATCTCCTCGGGACGCTCTTCCATGACGTAGGACCCCTTCCGCGCCCCTCGGGCGCCACGGATTCGCTCGGCGAGGCGCAGCACGGTGGGCGCCTCGAACAGGTCTCGGACGGTCAGCTCGACGCCTGCGGCGGAGCGGATGCGGGCGATCAGCTTGGCGGCCAGCAGGGAGTGGCCGCCCAGTTCGAAGAAGTCGTCGTCGATCCCGGCCCGGTCCTGGCCGAGCAGCTCGGCGTAGAGGTCGCAGAGCACGGCCTCCTGCCGGGTGCGCGGCGGGCGGGACTCCTGACGGGGCGTGAGGTCGGGGACGGGCAGGGCGCGGCGGTCGAGCTTGCCGGTGGGGGTGAGCGGCAGCGCGTCCAGCCGGACGAAGGCGGCGGGCACCAGGTGCTCGGGCAGCAGCCTGGCCACGTGGGCGCGCAGCTCGGTGGTGTCCACCGGCCGGTCGGCCGTCAGGTAGGCCACCAGGCGCTTGTGGCCGGGCCGGTCCTCGCGGACGGTGACGGCCGTCTGGACGACGCCCGGGAAGCCGGCCAGCGCGGCCCGGACCTCGCCGGGCTCGACCCGGAAGCCGCGGATCTTGACCTGGTCGTCGGCCCGGCCGAGGAACTCCAGGGCGCCGTCGGGCAGCCAGCGGACCAGGTCGCCGGTGCGGTACATCCGCTCCCCGGGCGCGCCGTGCGGGTTGGCGACGAAGCGCTCGGCGGTCAGCCCGGCCTGGCCGGTGTAGCCGTGGGCCAGGCCGAGGCCGGACATGTAGAGCTCGCCGGGCGTGCCGGGGGGCAGCAGCGCCAGGTGGTCGTCCAGGACCCAGAGCTGCTTGCCGTTGAGCGCGCGGCCGACCGGGATCGAGGGGCGCCCGGCGTCCGCCGCGGTGATGTGGTGGGCGACGGTGAAGATCATCGACTCGGCGGGGGAGTAGCCGTTGACCAGGGTCAGCCCGGGGTGGTCCCGGACCAGTCGCATCACGTGCGGGACGGAGGCGGCCTCGCCGCCGGTCATCACCTGGCGGAGGTGGGTGAAGGTGCCCGGGTACTCGTCCAGCAGGAAGTTCAGCAGGCTCGCGGAGGCGTGCAGGGTGGTGACCCGGTGGCGGGCCACCAGCTCGGCGATCAGGGCGGGTTCGGGCCGCTGGCCGGGCTGGAGGACGCAGGTGCCGCCGGAGAGCAGCGGGGAGAACAGCTCGAGGGCGAAGGCGTCCCAGGAGACGGGGGAGCACTGGAGCCAGGTCTGCGCGGGGTCGAGGGAGGCGAAGTCCTGGCCGAGCAGGGTGCCGACGACCGCCCGGTGCGGGGAGAGCACGCCCTTGGGGGCGCCGGTGGAGCCGGAGGTGAACATCAGGCAGGCGGCGTCCAGGGGGCGGGCCAGCTCGGGCAGGGCGGTGGCGGGGCGCTCCGTGGTGGGGTGCTCCGGGGTGCCCTCGACCAGCAGCTGCGGGGCGTCGATCCGGTCGGCCAGCGCGGCCCGGGTGAGGATCCGGTCGGTGCTTCCGGCCAGGGTGTTGAGCCGCTCCACCGGGAACTCCGGGTCCAGCACGGTGTAGGCGGCGCCGGCCTTCAGCACGGCCAGGACGGCGGTCACCAGCTCGGGGGAGCGCTCCAGGTGGATGCCCAGGACCTCGCCGGGCCGCACACCGCTCGCGCGCAGGTGGTGCGCCAGGCGGTTGGAGAGCTCGTCCAACTCCCGGTAGCTGACCGTGTGTTCGCCGAAGACCAGGGCGGTGGCGGTGGGGCGGGCGGCGGCCTGTTCGGCGAAGACTCCGTGCACGGTGTGCTCGGGGTCGACGGTGGACGGGCCGCCGCTCCACCGCCCGGCGAGGGTGCCGCGCTCCTCGGCGGAGAGCAGGTCCAGCTGCCCGACCGGGAGTTCGGGGCCGGCCAGGGCGGCCTCGACCAGCCGCCGCAGCCGCTCGCCGAAGGTCTCGACGGTGGCGCGGTCCAGCAGGTCGGTGGCGTACTTGAGCAGCACGCCGATGCCCTCGGCGTCCTCGGCCAGCTCCACGATCAGGTCGAACTTGGCCACGTCCAGGTCGATGACCTCGGCCTCGGCGGTCAGGCCGGCGAAGTCGGGCCGGGCGTCGGGGCTGTTCTGCAGCACCAGCATGACCTGGAAGAGCGGGTGGCGAGCGAGCGAGCGGGCCGGGTTGAGCTCCTCCACCAGGCGCTCGAAGGGCAGGTCCTGGTGGGCGTAGGCGTCCAGGTCGGCGTCCCGGACCCGGGCGACCAGCTCGCGGAAGCCCGGGTCGCCGGAGAGGTCGGTGCGCAGCACCAGGGTGTTGACGAAGAAGCCGACCAGGTCCTCCAGCGCACTGTCGGTCCGGCCGGCCACCGGGGTGCCCAGCGGGACGTCGGTGGCACCGGTGAGCCGGGAGAGCAGGGCGGCCAGTGCGGCCTGCACCACCATGAACAGGGTGGCGTCGTTGCTCCGGGCGAACTCCTGGATCCGGTCGCGCAGCGCTCCGTCGATCCGGGTGGTCAGCACCTGGCCGTGGAAGGACGGGGAGGCCGGGCGGGGCCGGTCGGCCGGGAGGGTCAGCTCCTCCGGGAGGTCGGCCAGGGCCCGCCGCCAGTGGGCCAGTTGGGTGGCCAGCAGGCTCTCCGGGTCCTCGGCCCCGCCCAGCAGCTCCTGCTGCCAGAGGGTGTAGTCGGTGTACTGCACCGGCAGCGGCTCCCACTGCGGGGCGGCGCCCTCGCGGCGGGCCCGGTAGGCGGTGGCCAGGTCCCGCAGCAGCGGGGCCAGCGACCAGCCGTCGGCGGCGATGTGGTGCAGGGTCAGCAGGAGGGTGTGCCGCGCGCGGCCCTCCTCGGCGGGTGCCTCGAACAGGTCGGCGCGGAGCGGGAGTTCGGTGGCGAGGTCGAAGCCGTGCGCGGCGGCGGCGCGGACGGCCCCGACCAGCTCGCCCTCGGCGGGGCGGGAGACGGACCAGGGGATCTCGGGCCGCTCCAGCACCTGCTGGTACGGGATGCCGTCCCGCTCGGCGAAGACCGTGCGCAGGGCCTCGTGCCGCTCGGCCAGGTCGGTGACCGCGGCCCGCAGGGCCGCCCGGTCGAGCGGGCCGGTGAGGCGGACGGTCAGGGGGACGTTGTAGGTGGGGCTGGGGCCCTCGACCTGGTTGAGGAACCAGAGGCGGGCCTGTGCGAAGGACAGCGGAGTCATCGGGCCTCCCGGTGCCAGGGCATTCGACCTCTCGTGGGCCCGCCCCAATGGATGGTGGTCAGGAGGCCTGGGCGACCAGGCTGGCGGGGCGCAGATCGGTCCAGTGCTCCTCGATGTAGCCGAGGGCCTCGGCCCGGGTGGCCCCGGACTTGACGGTCTCCCAGCCGGCCGGGACCTCGATGGCGGCGGGCCAGAGCGAGTGCTGGTTCTCGTGGTTCACCAGCACCAGGAAGGTGCCGTCCTCGTTCTCGAAGGGGTTGCTCATCGGGTCCTCCTGGGGAGTCGTTGTGGGGCTTACGCTATGAGCTCCGTGCTGCCCAACTGGGCAGTCCTGCACGGCAGTTGAGCGGCAGTTAGGGCAGCAGCGCGGGGGTGCGGCGGACCGCGCAGGCCTCGGCCACCCGCAGCGCGACCGGCAGCAGCCGGGCCAGCGTGGGCGGGCCGAAGACCGAGACGCCGAGCGGGAGTTCGCGGAACTGCCCGACCGGCAGCGAGACGTTCGGGTACCCGGCCAGCGCGGCCGGGGTGGAGCTGCCGGGGGTGCCCGGGTCGCCGAGCTCGTAGTCCAGCACCGGGGCCGGCTCGTTGGTGGGTGCCAGCAGCGCCTGGACGCCGTAGCGGCGCATGGTGCGGTCCAGCAGCCTGCGCGCCGCGTCCCGGGAGCGCTGCCGGGCGGGCACGGCCCGCTCCCGCTCGCCGGGCCCGATCAGCTGGGCCTGCTCGAAGAGGTCCTGGCCGAAGAGCGAGAGCTCGACCGGATCGCTCCGGTTGCCCTCGATCAGCTCCGCCAGCGTGCGCGGGCCGCCGGGCCGCCCGGCCAGGTAGTGCTCCAGCGCCGGGCGGAACTCGGCGTACATCGCCAACAGCCCGTCCTCGACGGTCTGCTGGTCCAGCGTCAGCTCCACCGGCACCACCGCGATCCCGGCGGAGCGCAGCGCCTGGGCGGCCGAGTCCAGCACGGCGTCCACCACCCCCGGCATCCGCGGCACCCGCCAGACGCCGACCCGGAGCATCCCCGGATCGGGCTCGGGGGCGGTCTGCCCGCCGAGCACCGACAGGGCCAGCGCGGCGTCGGAGAGCCGGGAGGCCAGCACGCCGACGCTGTCCAGTTCGGGAGTGATCGGCACCACCCCGTCCAGCGGCAGCAGGCCGGTCTCCGGCTTCACCCCGACCACCCCGCACAGCCCCGCCGGGCCGACGATCGAGCCGTCGGTCTCGGTGCCCAGCGCCAGCGGGGCCATCCCGGTGGCCACCGCCACCGCCGAGCCGGCCGAGGAGCCGCCCGGGCTGCGGTCCAGCCGGTACGGGTTGCGGGTCTGCCCGCCGACCCCGGACCAGCCCTCGGTGGCCTGCGTGGAGCGGAAGTTGGACCACTCGGAGAGGTTGGTCTTGCCGAGCACCACCGCCCCCGCCGCGCGCAGCCCGGCCACCACCCGGGCGTCCCGGACCGGCGGGTGGCCGGCCAGCAGGCGCGAGCCCGCCGAGCCGGCCAGACCGGCGGTGTCGATGTTGTCCTTCACCAGCACCGGGATGCCGTCCAGCGGCCCGCGTTCGGCTCCGGCCGCGTACCGGCGGTCGGCCCGGGCGGCCTGCTCCAGCGCCGACTCGTCCACCGCCAGCACCGCGTGCACCAGCGGGTCCACCAGCTCGATCCGCTCCAGGCAGCGCCGGGTGAGCGAGACGCTGGTCAGCCGCCCGTCGCGCAACTGGGCCTGCAGCTCCGGGAGTCCGGGGAAGCCGGCGGCTCCGTGGTCCAGGCCGGCCGGGCCCAGGTGCGAGGTGTCAGTCAAGGCGCACCCCGCGCAGTCCGGGGGAGGCCAGGGTGACCAGCGCGGCGGCCACCGCGAAGACCGCGAAGACGCCCATCGCGGCGGTGAAGCCCAGCAGGCTCACCATCGCGCCGACCGCCAGGTTGGCCAGCGGGGCGGCGGCGAAGATGACCAGCGAGAGCACCGACATCACCCGGCCGCGCATCGGCGCCTCGGTCCAGCGCTGCAGCATCGAGACCAGCACCAGGCCGGACTGGCCGGTCACCATGCCGAGCACCGCGTAGCAGGCCATCGCCAGCGGCAGCGAGTCGGTGAAGGCGATGGCGGTCAGCGCCAGCGCCGCCGCCCAGACGGTGGAGACCAGCACCCGGCCGCCGTGCTTCCCGGGGGGCCAGGCCATGGTGACCAGCGAACTGGCCACCGCGCCCACGGTGTAGGCGGTGAGCAGCAGACCGGCGCCGGTGGCCCCGGTGCCCAGCCGCTCGGAGAGCAGCACCAGGCCGAGGTTGACCGGCGGGGCGCAGGCCAGCTCGGTCAGGCCGATCACCAGCAGCACCAGCATGATCCGGCGCTGGCCGCCGACGTAGCGCAGCCCGTCCACCAGCATCTGCTTGAACGGCGGCTTGGGCGGGGCGGGTTCGGCGCTCGGCTGCGGCTGCGGCTGCGCCGGGGCCCGGGTGTACTTCACCCGGCCGGAGGCGAAGGCCGAGAGCAGGAAGCTGGCCGCGTTGGCCAGCGCCACCAGCGGGACGCCGCCGGCCGCCACCAGCCAGGCGCCGACCGGGCCGCCGGCGGCCTGCCCGCCCCGGATGCCGAAGACGAACAGCGCGTTGCCCCGGACCAGGTCCTTGTCCTCCAGGATCAGCGGCTTGACCGCACCGGAGGCCGGGATGAAGAAGGCGCTGATCAGCGCGAGCAGCAGGGCCGCGCCGAGCAGGACCGGCACCGACGGGCTGCTCACCGCGATCAGGCCGGCCGCGGCCAGCATCACCGCGCCGCGCAGCAGGTCGGTGACCACCATCACCCGGCGCGGGCCGCTGCGGTCGGCGATCACGCCGCCGCCGAGCAGGCCGATCAGCCGGGGCAGGCTGGCCGCGGTGAGCACCGCGCCGGCGGTGGCCGGGCTGAAGTCCCGCACCAGGGTCCAGGTGAGCGCCACGTACCAGGCGGAGTCGCCGAGTTGGGACAGGCTCATGGCCCCGGTGAAGGAGAGGTAGTTCAGGCCGAGCGGGCCGTGGCGGCGCGAGGGCGCGGCGGTCTCCTCCTCGGTCCTGGGGAGCGTGTCAGCCATGGTGCAGCACCTCCGGAACGCGCAGGACGGGGGACGGCGAGGGCAGGCCGGCGGGCTGCGGCCAGACGTCCTCGGGGGAGAGGGCGGAGGGCGTGTACTTGCCCACCGCGCTGATCAGCAGCCGGAGTTCGAGCGCCAGGGCCTCCACCAGCCTGGTCAGGCCGGCCTCCGGGTCCTCGTCGGTGGCCACCAGGGCGGCCCGGCCGAGCCCGGCGGCGGTGGCGCCGAGCGCCAGGCTCTTCACCACCCGGCTGCCCTCCCACATCCGGCCGGAGACCAGCAGGCAGTCCGGCCGGGCGCCGATCCGCGCCAGGCACTCGCCGAGCGGCAGCCCGGCATGCGCGATCGAGGCCACCGGCGCCCAGCCGGTGCCGCCCTCGGCACCGTCCACGGTCACCGAGTCCGCGCCGGCGGCCCAGGCGGTGGCGGCGGCGTGCGCCACGTCCCGGCCCGGGTGGAGCTTCACCCAGACCCTCGCCCGGGGGTAGTTGTTGCGCATCAGCCGGATCTGCTGACGGAGGATCTCCTCGGTGAAGGTGCCCGGGCTGCTGCACCGCAGCACCCGGTCGGCCTCCGGGCCGAAGACCTCGTCCAGGGCGAACTGCTCGTCCACCGCGGCGGCCGCCGCCCGGTCCAGCACCGTCATCCCGCCCAGGCCCGGCTTGGCGCCCTGACCCACCTTCAGCTCGAAGGCCAGCCGGCCGCTCTCCAGCAGCGGCTGGGTGCTCGGGTCGCTGTAGACCAGGTTCCACACCTCCGCGTCGGCGTCCTCGGTGGACTGCTGGACCGCCACCCCGCCCAGCCCGTACGGGAGTTCCTCCAGGTAGGCGGCGATCCGGGCCAGCGCGGTCCGCCTGGTCTGCTCACCGGTGCGGCCGTAGCCGCTCATCGGCACGATGTTCTCGCCGATCACCATCGGGATGCCGAGGCGCCCGGCCTGCCGGCTCGCGGCCAGCACCTGGTCGGTGCCGGCCGCCTTGGTGGAGCCGAAGGCGGAGAGGTAGAGCGGGAGGGCGGAGCGCAGGCCGCCGACCACGGTGGCGAGCTCCACGTCGGTGTGCAGCGGCTCCCGGCCGAGCTCGATCAGCTTCTCCAGCCGCTGCGGCATGAAGACCGGCGGGGTGATCCGCAGCTGCTCCAACGGGTCGGTGGAGACGCTCTGTTCGGCTCCGAAGAGGGTGTGGCCGTAGTGCGCCTCACCGGGGAAGGCGGCGGCCGCGCCGAGCCGGGCCCGCTCGCGGATCGCCTGCTCCGGCAGGCCCCGGGTGTGCAGACCGGGGGTCTGCGGGCTGGTCACGGCGACACCACCCCGGGCAGCTTCGGGAAGGCGTTGGCCTGCCAGGCGGAGTCCAGGCCGGTCACGTAGCGGGTGAAGCGCTCCACCCCGATGCCGAAGCCGGCCGAGGCGGGGATGCCCTCGCGGACCAGCTGGAGGTACCAGCCGTACTTGGCCGGGTTCTCCCCGGTCTCCCGCATCCGGGTGACGATCCGGGCGTAGTCGAACTCCCGCTCGCTGCCGCTGCACAGCTCGCCGTAGCCCTCCGGGGCCAGCAGGTCGAAGTTGCGCAGCACGCCCGCGGTCTCGGCGCTCTCCCGGTCGTAGAAGCCGCGCGAGCCCTTGGGGTAGTCGGTGACGAAGAAGGGCTTCTCGGCGCGCTCGGAGATCAGCGCCTCGCCGGTCCAGTCGATCTCCGCGTCCGGGCTCTGCGGGTGGCCGCCCTCGCGCAGCTCCGCGACCGCCTCGGCGTGCGTCATCCGGCCGAAGGCCTCGCCGAGCAGCCCGGCGAAGGCGCCCACGTCCCGGCCCAGCTGCTCGAACTCGCCCGGGAGCCGGGTGACGGCGCGGGAGACCATGTGCCGCACCAGGCCCTCGACCACGGCGGTGATCTCGTCCCGGGAGGCGCCGGCCATCTCCACGTCGATCTGGTGGAACTCGGCCAGGTGGCGGTTGGTGTTGCAGGTCTCCAGCGGCTCCAGGCGGACGTTGGGCGCGATGCAGAAGATCTTCGGGAACGCCAGCAGCGAGGCCTGCTTGTAGAGGATGGCACTGGTCATCAGCTTGTACTGGTGGCCGTAGTAGTCCACGTCCACCTGCTTGGCGCCGCGCGCGCCCGGGTCGGTGACCGGGCCGATCACCGGCGGCAGCATCTCGTGGAAGCCGAGGCCGGTGAGGTACTCGCGGGCACCCGCCAGCAGCTCCTGCTGGATCCGCAGCACGGTGCGGGTGGTGGCCGAGGTCAGGTGGGCGCGCGGGTCGGCCGGGGGCAGCAGCTGCTCCCAGGTGCGCGCGGTGGGCTCGACGGTGCTGGTCATCGGACGGACTCCTTGGTCTGGGAGGGGAGTTGACGGGTGGTGGCGAGATCGAGGGCCAGCCGGTCGAAGCGCTGCTGGACGTAGGAGAGGGAGCTGATCAGCCCCGAGGAGGTCATCCGGGCGGCGGAGCGGGCGCTGCCGCGCACCGGCATCGCGCCGGTGTCCGACCAGTGCAGCCGTCCGGCCGAGTCCAGGTAGCTGCGGGAGCGCCCGGCGTTGTCCGGGTGCAGGCAGTACGGGACGTCCAGCACCCCGCGGGCGAAGGCCCGGGTCAGCGCGCGGCCGAGGTCGGGGTCGAGGTCGAGCACGGCGTGCACCAGGTCGAGCGCCTCGGCGTGGATACCGGTGTCGCCCACCTCGGGCGGCGTCCCCGCGCTCTCGGAGGCGCGGGCGGCGGCCTCCAGCGCCAGGACGTTCTCCTCGACGGTGGGGATCCGGTGCGCCTCGGCGGTGGTCTTGACGATCAGCCGGGCGGCGCCGGTGTGCACGGCCAGCCGGGCGGCCTCCTCCAGCAGCAGGGTCGCGCCGCCGGGGGTGCGCGGGTAGACGCCCATGTAGGCGTAGACCACCAGGTGCCAGTCGGTGTCCCCGAGCAGCTCGGCGGCGATCCGGCCGAGCGCGGTGACGGCCTCCAGATCCTGCCCGGGGTGGGTCTGCTGGGCGTAGCTGAGCGAGACGGAGCGCAGGCCGTGGGCGCGGAAGAACAGCGCCTCCAGCACGCTGATCGCCACCAGCAGGCTCGGCGGGGCGAGCTGGCCCATCATGCAGCCGCCGAAGGTCTCCAGGTGCGGCTCCAGCCCCTGGTCGCGCAGCCGGGCCAGCACGGCCACGCTCGCCTCCCAGTTGGCCACCGACCGCTCGACCGGGGTCCGGCTGTAGGGCAGGCAGTAGGAGATCGGGCCGCCCTCACTGGCCGTCAGACCGGCCGCCACCGCCGCCTCGAAGATCTCCTGCGGGGCGGCCGAACCGTGCCGGACCTGCACCGGGAAGGAGGGGCCGGCGATGCCCTCGGTGACGCCGAGGGTGGTCGCGGTGGAGTAGGCGACGATCGGGTAGCCGTTCAGCGGCACGCCCTCGGCCAGTGCCCGGCGGGCGGCGCGGTGGTCGCCGACCCGGGTGTAGCTGTCCAGGGTGAGGGTGCCGACGGTGGTGGCGTCGGCCTGACGGGTCGCCAGCAGTCCGGCCCGCATCCGGGCCGGGTCGCTCATGCCCATCCGGGGCTGCACCACCAGGCGGCCGGAGTTGCGGGCGGCGCGGACGTAGCCGCCGAAGGAGCAGGCCGGCGGTGCGGCGGTTCCGGGGTCCGGGGCGGTGCCGTCGGGGCGTCGTGCGGGGGCGCTCACCGGGCACCGGCCAGCGGGGCGGCGCGCCTGGCGGGGATGGCCCGTACGTAGTCGTGGAAGCGGGCGATCCCGGTGCCGTCCTGGAACACCGCGTCGAACCCGGCCTCGGTCAACTCGGCCACCTGGCCGTCCTGTTCGGCTCCGGCGATGCCGAGCTTGCCGCCGATCACCACCCGGGTGGCGCGCAGCTCGGGTCGGGCCCGGAGCTGCCGGATCACCCGGCGGCCGTCGTTCAGGCCGTGCCCGTTGACGGTGGAGACCACCACCAGGTCGGGGCGGCGGGCCAGGCACTCGTCGATCAGCAGCTGGTCCGGCACGCAGGCACCGAGGTTGGTGACCCGGTGGCCCGACTCCTCCAGCAGGAGCTGGAGGTAGATGAGGTTCCAGGTGTGGGCGTCGGAGGCCACGCTGGTGACCAGCACGTCCAGGCCGGTGCGGTCGGCCCGGGCGGTGCGGGGGCGCGGCTGGGCAGGGCGGTGCTTCAACTCCATGGTCGTCTCACAGGGTGGTCGAGGGCACGCCGGACCACGGGGGTCGGTACGGCGGAGGGGCCCGGTGGGCTGCGGCGCTGCGGTGATCGGCGCCGACAGCCGAACGCTAGGCGGCGGCGCGGCGCTCGCCCGGCAGTTCGCACCGGCAGGCGGGCGGCGGTTCGGTGGCGCGCGCGGGTAGGTAGGTGGTCACCCCGGGGGCGCGAGGAACTGCGCGAGGCGGAAGAAGTGGAGCCGATCGTCGGTTGTGGGGAATGAGCTGCAACTGGGAGTCCGTACCCGGCAGTCGGGTCGTCGTCTCCCGCTTCGCGCAGTTCCTCGCGCCCCCGGGCGCGCTCCTTCGGAGCGGCTCAGCCCGTGGCGGCGAGGATGCGGAGCGGGCGCGCGGCGGGGGTCCGGGGCGTGGTCGCCTCGAGGAGGGCGTGGCGGACCAGGTAGGGGACGGTGAAGCGTTCGCCGGAGTCCAGGTCATCGGCGGTAGCGCCGGGCGTGGCCCGCACCAGCCCGCGCACCAGCAGGGCGTGCACGGCGGTGGCCAGTTCGGCGGCCGGGGTGCGGGTCCGCGCGAGCAGCTGCTCGAAGGAGCGCCCGGGGCCTCGGCCGGGACCGGCCAGGTGGCGGAGCAACTCGCGTTCGGCATAGGCCAGTTCGCCGATGCTCTGGTGCAGCGCGGCGCGCAGCACCGGCCCGGCGGCGGGGGAGTCGGCGGGCTCCAGCGGGCTCTGCCTGGCCCAGAGCAGCAGGCGGCGCGGCGGCTGGATCAGGCACCACTCGGCGGCGTGCTCGATGGCGGCCGGCAGCCCGTCGAGGCGGCGGCAGAGCTCGGCCACGGTGGCGGCCTCCGCGGGATCCAGCCGGTGGCCGGGGCGGACGTGCTGGAGTCGGGCGAGGAAGAGCCGGACGGCGTCCTGGCGCAGCAGGTCGGCCGGGTCGGCGCCGGGTGCGGGGCGCGGGGCGGGCAGCGGGGCCAGCGGCAGCACCCGTTCGCCGGGCAGCCGCAGCGGTGCCGCGGCGGTGGTCAGGACGCGCAACCCCGGGTGGCGGGCGAGGAGTTCGGCGATCGGCGGACCGTCCTGGAGGCGGTCGACCAGCAGGAGGGCGTCCGGGTCGGCGAGGGCGCCGTTCACGGTCCAGCCGCTGCGGTGCAGGCGGTCCGCGGCGGCGGTGGCCAGCCGGGTCTTGCCCACCCCGGGCAGGCCGGTGACGGTGACCAGCCGGCGTCCGCCCTCGCGGAGCAGGCCGAGCAGGGCGGCGAGTTCGGCCTCGCGGCCGATCAGCGCGGGGTCGGGCGGGGCCTCGCGGCCCTCGGTGTTCTCGGTGGCGGCCCGCTCGAACGCGGCACGTCTGGCGCCCTCCAGGCGGAGGGTGGCGACCAGCAGCCGGACGGTCTCCCGGCGGGGCCGGTGCACCCGGCCGGACTCGAGATCGCGGACGGCGCGGACGCTGAGCGCGGAGAGGTCGGCCAGTTCCTGCTGGGTGAGTCCGGCGTGCCGGCGGAATTCCCTGAGGAGGCCGGAGAATCGGACAGAATTCAACGCTTCGTCCACGGTCTGATTTCCCCACGTCTCTCTGTCCGTATTGGATGTCTGTCGCGTTCCGGCGGCATATCCGGACTTCTTGTCATGTCCGCGCTTCGCCGATTCGGGCCGGTAGCCCGCTCGCGCCCGGGTGCTCCGTCGCCGTGCGGCCGGGGTGGCCGTCCGCGGGGTGCGGGCCCGTGGATGCGGTCAGCCCCAGCCCAGGTCAGAACCGGTGGTCGGGCTCGGGGAGGGGACCACGGTCACGTTGGTGGTCTGCGAGCCGGTGTCGGCGACGGTGTCGGCGGAGGCCGGGGAGGCGGCGAGGGTGGCGAGGAGGGCCGTGGCGGTGGCGGCGAAGAATACAGCAGCGGTGGTGAAGAGCTTGCGGTCCATGGTGGTTTCCCCTCGACTTCCCGATGTTCGCCGGGTGTTTCCCGGCAACGACGAGTCTGCCGGGGCCCCGAAGGCCGGGTAAGGGCCCTCCAGGGGCCGTGAGTACGCCATGACGCAGATACGAGGGGGTCATACCGGACAAGCCCGGACATGACGGACCGTCATGTGGTTGCTCCGTGAAGGAACTGCGGCCGGATCAGGTGCCCTTGTCGTCCATTCGGCGATAACATGACATACGACTCCCCTTCGTATGTACATTCGACCATGGCGGGATGTGTGGCCGTGCGCTCCGTCGGACCTGGCACAACCTTTGTGATGGCAGAACTGGGCCCGGAAGAGCTGGAGTTGTTCCAGTACGTGGCCGAGCGGCAGCAGGTGGACGGAGACGAGTTACGTCAGGATCCGGACCGCGCCCGGACGGTGGACCGGCTGCTGGAGCTCCGACTCCTCAAGCGCTCGGCGACCCGGCCCGGGATGCTGCTGGCCGGCCTGCCGGAGGCCGCCGCCGCCGAGCTGCTGGCCCCGGCGGAGCGGGAGATCGAGCAGCGCAGACGGGAGATCGAGACCACTCGGCAGCGCCTCGCCGCCTTCCAATTCGCCTACGAGCAGGCCAAGTTCACCTCAGGGTCGGTCGGTGGCGGGGTCCAGCGGCTGACCGACCTGGACGAGGTCCGGGCCGTCATCACCGAGCTGGCGGACGGGGCCACCGAGGAGATCCTGACCTCGCAGCCGGGCGGCGCCCGCAAGGACGACGTGCTCAAGGAGTCGCTGGCCCGCACCGAGCGGGTGCTCGCCCGCGGCGTGCGGATGCGCACGCTCTACCAGCACACCGCCCAGTTCTCCACGGTGACGGTGGAGTACGTGGACCACGTCTCCCGCCTCGGCGCCGAGATCCGCACCCTGGGCGACGGCTTCATGCGGATGCTGGCCTTCGACCAGACCGCCGCCGTGATCGCCATGCGCGACAGCGACGCCGGCTGCATGCTGCTGCGTGACCCGAGCCTGGTGGACTTCGCCATCGGTGCCTTCGAGCGGGCCTGGACCTCGGCCACCCCATTCCCCGAGAACTACAGCCAGGAGCGGGTGCTGGCCATCTCCGAGGACATGAAGCTCTCCATCGTCCGGCTGCTGGTGCAGGGGCTGGAGGACCGGGCGATCGCCCGCCGGATGGGCATGTCGCTGCGCACCTGCCAGCGCCACGTGTCCGACATCATGGACAAGCTCGGCGCCCGCAGCCGGCTCCACGCGGGCTTCCTGATCCACGAGTTGGGCCTCGACCTCGGCCCCGGCGGACCGTCCGGCGAGCGTACGGAGATCTGAACGACGGTGCCCCGCAGGCCGAACCGGCCTGCGGGGCACCGTCGTTCAGGGGGTGCTCAGTACCGCGTGGTGACGCTGACGCCGTCGAAGCCCTGCTGGGCGTAGAGGCTGAAGAACACCCAGCCGGAGGGCGGGTCGCTGATGGTGAGCGTCTCGCCGTTGCCGGTGTTCACGGACTTGGCCAGGTAGGACGAGGTGGTCGCCCAGCTGGAGCCGTTGTAGTAGAGGTCGCCGTTGCCGGTGCCGCCGCTGCTGGTGACGGTGAGCTGCCGCACGCCGGCCGGCAGGTAGACGAACATGTAGCTGTAGTTGCCGGTGGTGGCCGCGACGCCGTCCCGGCGGCAGTCCTTGTCGTACTGCCGGGTGTCGGCCTGGGTGCAGAGCGGGGCCGGGGGCTGCTGGAGGCTGCCGCACTGGCCGGCGCCGCAGGCGGTCAGCCAGGCGGCGAAGTCGGCGTCGTAGCGGGTGCCGATGGTCGAGGTCAGCAGGGTGCGGGCGCCCGCCCAGTCGCCGGCCCGGTACTTGGCCAGCAGCGCGGCCATGTCCTGCGGGTGCGACTGGAGCATGTAACGGACCGCCAGGTAGCCCCAGTTGTAGACCCGGGTGGAGTCGGCGTTGTCGTAGGTGGTGTCGAAGAGGGTGCTCAGCTTGTAGGTGCCCTTGGCCGCCTGCGCGATGGCGTCGTCGTAGCGCACGTTCCGGTAGGTGTAGGAGACGTACTCGGCGACGCCCTCGACCCACCAGACGGTCGGGGTGGACATCCCGGCCTCGAAGTCGCCGGCCATGTCGAAGCGGCCGTCCAGGTAGTGGGTGTACTCGTGGTTCAGGTTCCAGATCTGGAAGGCCGGGCGCTCCCAGGTGGCCTCGTGGGCGATGAAGCGGGCCTGGTTGCCGGCCTTGGACGGGTCGCCCTCCAGGTACATCCCGCCGTTGTCGACCTCGATGTCGTAGATCGACCAGGCGTAGAGGCTGTAGTCGTAGTAGGAGTCGAAGACCACCACCTCCAGGCGCTGGTTCTGGTCGCCCGCGACCGGGCCGCCGTCCTTCACCAGGGAGTGGAAGAAGGCGTCCTGGTTGGCCAGGCTGGTGCAGGTGCCGGCCAGTTCGGAGGCGCTCATGTCCTGGGCGCGGATGCGCAGCGTGGGGCCGCAGGTGTGGTCCACGGTGAGCACCAGCGGGATCAGCCGGGTGGGCAGGTCGCAGATGCCGTAGAGGGCGCAGTTGCCCTTGTCCTTGTTCTCCGCGAACCAGGCCAGGTTCATGGTGAGCGGGCCGGTGGCGCCGACCAGCGGGTAACGGGCGATCAGCTCCTTGACCAGCGGGCGGGCCTGGGGCCGCAGTTCGGGGAAGGAGACCAGCGAGCCGAGCAGGATGCCGATCGAGGTGGCCAGGTCGCCGCCGGTCAGGCCGGCCGCGTTGCGGGTGACCAGGTCGGCCATCGCGGTGGCGAAGGACGGGTCGGCCTGCAGGGCCGCGATGAACTCGGGCAGCTCGGTGCCGCGCTCGATGACGGTGCGGGTGTTGTCCACCGCGCTCCACATGGCGCCGCCGGTGGACGGGTTGAAGCCGTTGAGCAGCCACTTGACCACGCCGGTGTAGCGGGCGTTCTCCTGGGCGCTGTCGATCAGGGTGACGGCCTCGGCCAGGGTCTCGCCGTTGGCCTGGCTGACGTCCTTGGAGCGCGGGGCGCCGAAGAAGGCGTCCAGGGCGCCGCGGGTGGCGCCCTTCAGCGGGGTGCCGTAGGCGCCGACCTCGTTCGGGAAGCGCCACTGCACGTAGTAGCCGACCCGCAGGAAGAGCACCAGCTGGCCGATGGCGGAGCTGTTGGTGCCGTCGTAGGTGGCCGAGGCGGTGCGCAGCGCGTCGGCGACGGTGGCCATCTGGTCCTCGCGGAAGACCTTGGCGGCGCCGGCGGCGTCCAGGCTGAAGAGCGAGTTCATGCAGGCCACGTCGACCGACCTGACCTGCTGGACCAGGGCGGCGCCGGTCCTGGCGAAGTCGGCGGGGGTGCAGCTCGCGGCGGCGAGCGCGCTCGGCGCGGAGCGCAGCGCCTTGCCCTGCTTCTGCGCGTGGGGGGTGCCGGCCTTGGGGGAGTCCTGAGCGTCCGTCAGGGTCTCGCCCGGGACGGGCCGGTGGTCGTCCGGCACCTCGGGGGACTTGGGCAGCGGGAAGCTGCGGGGGGCCGGGCGGCCCTGGGGCTGCGGGGCAGGGGTGGCGGCGCGGCTCTGCGGGGCGAACAGGCCCAGGGTGAGCAGGAACGCGAACGCCAGGGTGAGCAGACGGCCCAGCTGGGCCGTCGGTATCCGGGAGGGTCGCACGGTGGGGGCCTCCGGGCCGAGTAGTGGCCGTGCGGTGGGGGGCGCGGCCGACTCAATGTGTGACATGTAAAATGGCACACCTCGGACCGGGTACGGAAGGCCCGTCAGATCTCGGATGGGTATCGGAGGGGAAGGTTCCGGAAGGGTCGGCTCAGGGGATCGGCGGCCGGGTCGGGCCGGGGCCCAGGGTGGTGGTGCCGGGTGCGGCGCGGTGGCCGAGGCCGGTGCGGTAGACGTCCAGTGCCTGTTCGGTGCGGCCGCTGCGCCGCAGCAGGTCGCCGAGCAGGCGGCAGAGGTCCGCCAAGTCACCCGCCGCGCCGGTCCGTTCGAGCAGGGACAGCGCGTTGACGTAGTGCTCCTCGGCGGTCTCGGTCTCGCCCGCCTCCTCCGCCACCAGGCCGAGCAGTCGGTGCGCCCCGGCCGCGTGCACCGCGCCGCGCCCCGGACCCAGCCGGTCCAGCAGGGCGTGCAGCAGCTCGGCCGCCTCCCGCCTCCGCCCCCGGCGGCGCAGGACGTCGGCCAGCTCCACGTCCACCTGCTCGGTGAACAGCTCCGCCCCGTGCGCGGCCAGCATCGACCGGGCCGTGCGCAACTCGGCTTCGGCCCGGTCGAGTTCCCCGTCCTGTGCCAGCACGTAGCCGCGCATCCAGTGGCACTTGGCCAGGTCGGTGCCGAGCCGGAGGTGCCGGTAGAGCTCCTGTGCCTTGGCCAGTGAGGCGTCCGCCTCGGCGGCCCGGCCCTCGGCGATCAGCGTCCGGGCCACGCTGCGGTGCAGCCCCGCCACCAGGGCCGGGTCGGTGGCGGCGGGGGCCAGCGCGAGGGCCAGTTCGGCGGCCTGGGCGGCCCGGGCGTGCGCGCCCATGTCCATGTACGGGCCGATCACGGCGGAGTAGAGCAGCAGCAGCGCGTCCGGGTCCGGCAGCCCGGCCGCGTTCAGCCGGTCGATCGCGCTCTCCAGCAGGTAGCAGGCGTAGCGGAGTTCGCCCGCCAGCAGGTGGGCCACCGCCCGGCCCCGGACGGCGGCCGCCCGGCGCGGCGGCGGTTCGTCGGCCAACAGCTTCTCGGCCGTCTCGAACTGCTCCCGGGCCAGCTCCAACTCCCCGCTCTCCAGCGCGCACTCGCCGAGGCCCAGGCGGGCGTCCGGGAGCAGCTCGGCCAGGCCGTGCCGCTCGGCCCGCTCCAGCACGGCGGCGAACCGGCCCGCTCACCACGAAGAAGACCGGCACCAGGAAGCCGAATCCGATGCTCTCCAGCTTGGCCTCGATCACCTCCTCCTCGGCCTCCGCCACTTCGG
>NZ_JBSGEL010000024.1:0-117158 GCF_053602875.1 Kitasatospora sp. NPDC004289
ACGTCCTTCTTCTGCTCGGTGCACGCGGTCAGCGCGACTCCGGCCACGGCGACGGTGAGCAGCGCGGCGAGGTGCGAACGGCGGACGGACATCAGCGGACTCCACGGGCGGGGGGAAGGACACGGGGAAGGACATGCGGAGGGTGAGGGGCACTTAGGCCACCCTCACCCACAAGTAAAGTAAGGCATGCCTCAGCTCATGCCCACCTCGGGGTGATAACGGATGGGCAAAACCCTCCGCCCGGACACTCCGTCAGGTCCGGCGAGGTACCCGAACGATCCGCCCGACGCCTTGTCGGGCCACCGACACGCACGCTGAGCTGTGACGTTCACCGCAGCCACACGCGTTTCCGGTACGCACGGCCGCACCGGAAAACCGACCGGGCGCCCCGTTCTGACGCACCACCGGTCCGCTTCATGGGCAGGTCTCCGGCCCCGGTGCGATCCTTCCGGCGTGCACAACGGGCGGACCCGCACTCCGCCGTGACGTGCCCTCAGGCCGCCCCGGTGTCCGCTGCTGCGCACTGCCCGCGCCACATCGCCTCCGAGCCGGAGAGAGCTGCCTCCATGCTGTCCGAGATAGAAGCCCCGCCCGTCGCCGCCGCGACCCCGAGACCGCCCTTCTGGGTCGGCCTGCGCCCCCTCCTGCTGCGCCTGCACTTCTACGCCGGCGTCCTGATCGCACCCTTCCTGCTGGTCGCCGCCTGCACCGGCGCCCTCTACGGTGCCTCGTACCAGATCGAGAAGGTCCTCTACTCCGACCAACTGACGGTCTCCCAGGTCGGCACCGCGCCCCGCCCGCTCTCCGAGCAGGTGGCCGCCGCCACCGCCGCCCACCCCGAGAGCAGCTTCGCGCTGGTCCGCACCTACGACGACCGCGAGGCCACCACCCAGGTGCTGCTCAACTCGCCGAACGTGGCCGAGGGCAACCGGCTCGCCGTCTTCGTCGACCCCTACACCGCCAAGGTGCAGGGGGCGGTCGAGAGTTACGGCTCCACCGGCGCCCTGCCGCTGCGCGCCACGCTCGACAAGCTGCACACCAGCCTGCTGCTGGGCGAGACCGGCCGGCTCTACAGCGAACTGGCCGCCAGCTGGCTCTGGGTCGTGGTGCTCGGCGGCCTGGGGCTCTGGATCGGCCGCCGCCGCAAGCGCTACCTGCGCCCGGACGGGAAGGCGACGGGACGCCGTCGCACCCTCTCCTGGCACGGCGCGGTCGGCCTCTGGGCCGCCATCGGCCTGATCGGCCTCTCCGCCACCGGCCTGACCTGGTCCACCTACGCGGGCGAGAACGTCGAGAACCTGCGCACCTCGCTCAGCTGGTCCACCCCCTCGCTCTCCACCACCGTCGGCGCCGAGCACGCCGGCCACCAGGCCGCCGACGGCGGCTCCGGGGAGGCTGCGCCCGGTTCGGTGGGCCTCGACCAGGTGCTGGCCACGGCGCGGAAGGCCGGCCTGGACGGGCCGCTGGAGATCACCCCGCCCAAGCCCGGCAAGGCCTACGCGGTCAAGGAGATCGACCGTCAGGTGCCGGACCGGCTGGACCAGATCGCGGTGGACCCGGCCTCCGGGCACATCACCTCCCGGCTGGACTTCGCCGACTACCCGCTGGCCGCCAAGCTCACCCGCTACGGCATCGACCTCCACATGGGCCTCGCCTTCGGCCTGGTGAACCAGATCGTGCTGGTCGCGCTCGGCCTCGCGGTGATCACCCTGATCCTGCTGGGCTACCGGATGTGGTGGCAGCGCCGCCCCACCGGCGGCGTCATGGGCCGCCCCTACACCCGGGGCGCCTGGCGGCAGAACCCGGTCGCCACGGTCGTCCTGCTCCTGCTGGCCGTCCCGATCGGCTGGTTCATCCCGCTGTTCGGACTCTCCCTGCTGGCCTTCCTGGTCATCGACCTGCTCCTCGGCCTGCGGCACCGGACCACTGCCTGACGGACCGTCCGGGCCGGGGCGGCTGACTGCGGGTCAGCCGCCCCGGCCTGCCGTCCGGGTGACCCGGCCCGGCGTGTCCGGGCCTTCGGGACCGGCGGGCGGGCAGGGTCGGGGTGCCGACGCCCCCGACCGGACAGGACACCTCCCCCATGCCCCGGCCCGCCAGCCGGCGCCTCCGCGCCGCCGCCCTCCCCGCCGCCACCGCGCTGATCCTGCTCGCCGCCGGGCCCGCCAGGGCCGCCGACTCGGCCTACGGGGAGTGGAACGTCGCCGGGGCCGGCGGCACCCTCACCGACCCGGCGATCGGCTTCCCCGCCGCCCGGGTCACCACCGACAGCACCAACCCGACGGTGCCCAGCGGGAACTCGGCCTTCCTGAACGGCGCCACCCCGTTCGGCGCGGCGTACGGCAGCTCCCAGGGCCACACCTACCTGAGCCTGCGCACCGCCTCGGGAGGATCGCCGTCCACCACCACCCTCGCCTTCGCCTCGCCCCCGGCGGCGGGCAGTTGGGCCTTCGCCCTGGGCGACGTCGACGCGGACACCGTCACCGTCTCCGGCACCGCCGCCGACGGCAGCGCGCTCACCTCCGCCGACCTCGGCTTCCAGGGGTCCTTCAACTACTGCACCGGCTCCCCCATGCCCTCGGGCTGCGGCGGCGCCCAGACCGACCGGCCGACCTGGGACCCGGCCGACGCCAAGCTGACCGGCGGCGGGACCGACACCTCGGGCGCCGCGGGCTGGTTCCGGCCCGTCAAGGCGGTCCGCTCCCTGACCCTCACCTTCGCGGTGCAGACCGGCGTCCCGGTGTACCAGGTCTGGGTCGCCTCCGACACCACCGCCGTCTCCGGCCGGGTCACGGCCCAGGGGTGCACCGCGCCCGACGGCGCCACCGTCGAGCTGCTGGACTCCACCGGGGCCCCGGTGACCGGCCCGGGCGGGCAGCCGGTCACCACCACGACGGACGCCGACGGCGGCTACGGCTTCGACGGCCTGGCGCCCGGGGGCTACCAGGTCCGGGTGGTTCCGCCCGAGGGCTACCGCGCCCTGCGGGCCGACCGGAGCGTGACCGCCGGCCCGGCCGTGACCGGCGCCGACCTCTCGCTCTCCTGCCGGCCCGTCAGACTCCCTGCCCCGCCGCCGGTCCGTACCGGCGACGACCAGCCCGTGGTGATCCGGCTCCCGCAGGCCCTCTGCGGCGGCGAGCACCTGACCGTCGTCCGCCCGCCGAAGCACGGCAGCGTGCAGGTCCTGGACAACTGCCGGGTCCGCTACACCCCCGAGCCGGACTACACCGGCCCGGACGGCTTCGCCTACACCGGCCACACCGCGACCGGCGCCCTGGTCACCGGCGAGGAGCGCCTCACCGTCTACGCCCGCCCGCAGTTGGCCGACTCCGGCCGCCCGACCGGACCGCTGCTCGCCGCCTCGGCGGCCTGCCTGGCCCTCGGTGCGGCGGCGCTGTCCGCCTCGCGACGCCTGCGCCGACGGCCCGCCTGACGGCCCGTAGGCTGCCCGCCATGACGGACTTCCTGGTGGTCACCACCACCCACGAGAGCGAGCAGCAGGCCCGGGACCTGGCCGGGGCCGCGGTACGGGAGCGGCTGGCCGCCTGCGCCCAGGTCTACCCCGTCCGGTCGGTCTACTGGTGGGACGGCGAGGTCCAGGACTCCGAGGAGTGGCGGATCGACCTCAAGACCCGCGCCGGACTGGCCGCCGGACTACGGGAGTTCATCACCGCCCGGCACTCCTACGACACCCCCGAGCTGATCGCCGTGCCGGTCACCGACGGCAGCCCCGCCTACCTGGACTGGCTCGCCGCCGAGACCCGCTGAGGAGTCGGCGCCCGGTCCGCCGCTCGGGGCCCGCCGCCTCGCCCGGTCCGGGCCCGGACATGCCTCGGGGCCCGCCGACGGTCGCGCGTGCGGCGGGCCCCGAGGAGTGGAGCGGGGTGGTGCGGGTCAGGCGGCCGGGACGGCGGCCGCCCTCGGGGTGGCCGGGGCCTGACGGGGTGCCAGGAGGCGCTCCGCCAGCTGGCCGAAGACCAGCCCGAAGGCGGCCCAGAGGACGACCTGGATGCCCAGCGTGGCCACCCGGAACTTCCAGAGCACGGCGGCCGGGAAGGTGTCCTTGATCGCGTCACCGTTGCCCGGCAGCAGGACGAACGCCAAGGTGACGGCCACCGCGAAGGCGAGGCCGGCCACCACCGAGGCGTTCCAGTTGCCCAGCCTCGGTGCCAGACGGCGGCCCAGGATCAGGGCCGCCACCCCGAGGAGCACGCTCAACAGGATCATCAGGAAGAAGAGCGTGGTGCGCTTCCCGATGGTGTCCGGATTGCCGACCGCGGGCGGCGTCGCCGGGTACTTGAGGAACGGCACCAGGTAGACGGTGGTGAAGGCCGCCGCCGACACCAGGGCGGCGGACGCCCTGGGCGAGAAGCGGCCGATCCGGCCGAGCGCGAAGCTGTACACCAGAGCGGCGATGCCGCCGAGCGCGACCCCGTAGACCAGGACACCGGTGGCCAGTCCGGCGGTCGACTGCAGCGACCGGCTGACCAGCTCCTCTTCCTCCTCGGCGGCCGGAGCCGCCGGGGCGGCGGCATCGCCGCCGTGGACGTGCTGCGGTGCCGAGGCGGCGCTCTCCTGCGCGATCGACTGGTCGACCGGCCCCTCCCCCACGAAGAAGGCGAAGGCGAAGGCGATCACACCGGCGACCAGGCCCGCGAGCATGCCGCGGACCAGGAGGTTTCTGACAGTTGAGGCAGGCATGTTGTGCGGCGCTCCGTCAGTGGCAGGGGAAACCGAGCAGGTGGCGGGCGTCGTGCACCCACTCGTGCACACCCGCACCGGAGAAGACGGAGGTGGCGCCCTGTTCGGCGCCCACGAAGTAGAGGGCGACGAGCATCAGGGTGCCGACGAACAGCGCCCAGGGCAGGATCGCCCGGACGGGAAGGCTCCCGGCCGCTTCGGCGGCGGGGGAGACGATGGCCTGTGCCATGGCAGGACCTCCTTGGGGAACGCGCGTCCCAGTCGTTGGAGCTCGAACGACGGCCATCGGGTCTGACTCACCGCCAACTCCCGCACCGAGGTAGGGCGCTGTCGGCATACAGTGGCGCGACCGTGCCGGTTTCCCACCGGCTTCCGTCCTGCCGTCGTCATGTCGCTGCGAACCGTACCGCCATTCGGGTGCAGCGGCCAAGGGAGCGCGGGACGGCGCGGGCCTCGGCGAAACGCGCCGTTCCGCTCGCGATCCCGCCCCGGGGAACGGCAGTTGGACAGAACGGGAGTGACAGGTGACCACGCGGGTGACGTTCATCTCACCGGCCATCGGTGCGGAGCTGCGGGCCGCCGCCTTCGAGGACGGCGCAGGTCTCGACCCCTCCGGACGGGCCCGGGCGGCCGAAGCGGGGGCCGCACTGCGAAGCGGCCGTCACTCCGTCACCTTCCGCACCACCGTGCACTCCCCCACGGCCCGCTGCCGTGAGACCGCCGAGGCGCTGGACCTCCCCGCCGTCCCCGAACCCGCCCTGGCCGCCTGGTCGATGGGCCGCTGGCGCGGCCGCACCCTCGAGGAGCTGACCACCACCGAACCGGCCGCCCTCGCCCAGTGGCTGACCGACCCGGAGGCCGCCCCGCACGGCGGCGAACCGCTCACCGCCCTGTGCGCCCGGGTGGCCGGCTGGCTGGACGCGCTCGCCGACGCCCACCCCGACGGCCGCGTGCTGGCCGTCGCCGAACCGGAACTCGTCCGCGCCGCCGCCCTGCACGCCCTCGGCGCCCCGCCGGCCTCCTTCTGGCGGATCGACGTCCCCCCGCTCACCGCCACGGAGCTGAGCGGCCGCACCGGACGCTGGAACCTCCGCTGCGGCCGCCCGCTCGAACTCCTCTGACCCGAGCGCTACTTGCCCTCCGCCAGGGTGGCGGCGACCAAGGCGTTGGCGTGACCGTGGCCGAGGCCGTGCTCGGCCTTCAGCCAGGCGACCAGCTCCATGTGCTTGGTCAGCGGGGAGCTGCGGATCAGCTCCTGCCACTCGGCGATCGGGCGGCCGTACTTCTTCTCGATGGAGGGGAAGTAGCTGGCGGGGCCCTTCACGGCGTTCTCGGCCATCTCGGTCGTCCTGTCTCTCGTGCGGTACGCGATCCGCGTTCTCCTGAGGGTGGACCGTGCGGCGGTCCCCGACTCATCGGCACGAGCCTATGACCCGCGTCACATCCAGGGGGGCGCCGGTGCCTCGTGCGGCACCGGCGCCCCCACCGACGCGGATCAGCCCTTGGCGAGCAGCCCGTTCATGGTCGCGATCTCGGCGCTCTGACCGGTGATCACCGCCCCGGCCAGCTCCTTGGCCGGGCCGAACGCGCCCTTGGCCTTCTCCTCCTCGGCCATCGTGACCGCACCGGTGTGGTGAGCCACCATCAGCTTGAGGAAGGCCTTGTCGAAGGCCGCCCCGGTGGCCTCCCCGAGCGAGGCCATCTCGGCCTCGCTCATCATGCCGCTCGCCCCGGCGCCGTGGCCGGAGTGGACCCCGCCCGCCTGGGGCACCTGCTCGCCCCAGGTGGTCAGCCAGCCGGACATGGTGGTGATCTCCGGATCCTGCGCCTTGCGGATCTGCTCGGCGAGCTGCTTCACCTCCGGCGCGGCGGCCCGCGAGCCGGCCAGCTCGGCCATCTCCAACGCCTGCCGGTGGTGCGGGATCATCCCCTGCACGAAGGCCAGGTCGGTCGCGTTGTACGGCTTGGCGCCGGCGACCGCCGGGGCGGACGCCGAGGCGGTGGCCGGGGCACCGGAGTGGCCGCCGGCGTGCGAGGAGCCGCCGCTGCCGCAGGCGGTCAGCAGCAGACCACCCGCGAGGAGCGCGGCGGTGGCGAGCGAGGTACGACGGATCAGCTTGCTGTTCATGGGTGTTGGTTCTCCTGCGACTGGATCGTTCGGGGGGCTGGGTCGACCGGCCTCCCCTATCTGCGCAGGACCTGCAACTCCGTCAGGTCGGGCGGAGCCCGGCCGCCCTCCGGCCGACCACCCGTCAACCCGCCCACCGGGCAGGCCGTCCGGGCCGCCACCCCCAACGGCGCCGGCCCGGGCGGCGGCGGGGCGAACGGCGCGGCCACCGCACCCGCCAGGCACATCGGCCCGGCGTGCAGGTCGTGCCCGCCACCGCTCCCGGGGGCCTCGTGGTGGTGCTCCCCCGCCGCCATCGCGACCACGGGAGCGGGTGGGGCCGGAACCGCGCCGAGCCCGTGCATGCCGAGCACCCCGAGCAGCGCGACCAGGACGAGCAGCACCCTCGCGGGGGCTCGGCGTCGGCGGTGCTCGGGGTGCACGGTGATGTCCTCAGCGGATCGTGGTTCGTTGCCGGATCAGTGGTGCTGGTGGTGCTGGTGACCCTCGTGGCCTTCGTGGCCGTGGTGACCCGCGTGGTCGTGGTGGCCTTCGTGTCCGGCGTGACCCTCGTGGCCCCCGCCGTGGTAGGCGTGCACCACCGCGTGGCCCTTGCCCCGGGCGATCAGCCAGCGGTTCACCGGGACGGTCAGCAGGAAGGCGACCACCAGCGAGAAGGCCAGCGAGACCCAGAACAGCACGCTGTCCAGACCCGCGTCCATCGCCCCCGGCACACCGACCATGACCGAGTTGTCCACGATCTCCATCACGATGATCGAGACGGTGTCGGCCGCCAGCGCGACCTTCAGGGCGCTGCCCAGGTCGAGCCCCGCCTTCAGGACGCCCCGCATGGTGAGCGCGTAGCCGAAGACGAAGGCCAGGGCGATCGAGATGACCACGGTCGCACCGTTGTGGAGCCCGAGGGCGGTTCCGATGATCATGCCGAGCACCTCGCCGATGGCGCAGCCGGTGAGGCAGTGCAGGGTCGCCTGCGCCGCGCCGCGCCAGCTTCCGCCGCTCGACCCGTGCCCGTGGTGCATGTGGTGCTGGTGCTGGTTCATGAGCTCTCCCCGTGCTCTCGTTCGCCCTCTCGGACGACTCAGAAGATATACCCCCTGGGGGTATCTGGCAATCAGTGCTTGTGCCCGTCGGCGAAGTGCCCGGTGCCGCTCGGCTTCGGGCTCGCCGGCGGGGGTGACACCGGTGGTACGGAGGTGGGCGCCGCCGCGGACGGCGCCGGGGCCGGTGCGGACGCGGGCGCCGCCGGGGCCTCCTCGTGCTCCTCGCCGCCGCTCCCGTGGCTGTGGCCGCCCGACGGGACGTCGAGCCCGGCCGCGACCTGGCGCAGCCCGGCGTACGCCACCAGGGCGACCACCAGCACCGCGAGGCCCGGCAGGCCGAGGATCCGGCGGGCGGGGCGCTCGGCCTCCTTGGCGGTGTAGGCGAGGAAGGAGAGCAGCAGACCCAGCGGGATCAGCACGGCGGCGCGCGCCGGGAAGTCCTCGAAGTGCTGGAGGCCGCCGCTCAGCATCCCGATCCCGAAGGAGAGCGCGAGCGAACTGCCCAGCACCAGCACCAGCCGCCCGGGCGAGGTCCGGCCCGGGCCCTGCACCTCGGCGAGGACGGCCGCGCAGAGGAACACGGCGGCCCCGGCCAGGCCGATCACGGTGTAGCGGGCCGGGTCGAGCGGGTGGTGCACCACGGCCCCGCTGATCAGCCCGGCGCCGACGAAGTAGCCGACGTACCCGAGGTAGCGGCCGAGCAGCCCGGGCTGCCTGGGTCTGGCCCGGCGGCGGCCTCCCGACCTCGGCGGGGCGTGCAAGCCGGACGGACCGGACGGTGGGGGCGGGCCGGGACGCGAACGGCCACGCGTACCGACGGAGGAGCGGACTGGTGGGGCGGAGGAGGACATGGGCCGGCCTTCGGGCGCGTGGCGGAGCCGCTGCCCACGGCGAGGAACGACACGCGGGCACGGCGGAGCGGGGGCGTGACCCGCACGGCGTCCGTCGGTGGAACGCGCGCGGGTGGGCCCCGCTAAATCCGCAGCCTGCCCGGTGACGGCCCGTCAGCCGGAGGTGGCCGGGCCTCGGCCCGCCCAGCCGTCCCGGCGGCGCATTGGTGCCCGGCCGGCTCCGGCAGGGCGAGGGCGACGGCCGCGCCCGGCACCGGCAGGTCGATCCCCTGGTCGGGCTGTCCGGACAGGCAGGCGTGCATGCCGTGCCCGTCCTCCGAGGAGTCACCGCCCTGGTCGCCGTCGGCGGCATGGCCGTGATCACGGCCGTGACCGTGATCGTCGGACGCGGACGCGGTCCGCGGCTCGCCGTGCGCGTCGGCCCGGGCGACCGCTCCGGCCAGGTGGTGCCCCGAGGGGCCCTCGGCGCCCAGCCCGTGCGAGAGCGCGACGGTGAGGACCAGGAGCAGCGCCGCCCACCAACCCACCGCGCTGCCGCGGCGGCGGCCGCGGCTCGGTGACTGGCTGGGGGCTGGCATGGGCGCGATCCTAGCCGAGCCGGGCCCCGGGGCTCAGGGGGTGGCGGATCCCGTCAGCGAGCGGTAGTCGGTGCCGCTGCGCACCAGGGCCTCCACCTGCTCCGGCTCCATCGGGCGGTCGAAGAGGTAGCCCTGGCCGAGCGGGCAGCCCATCTTGGCCAGCAGTTCGCGCTGCCGGGCGGTCTCGATGCCCTCGGCGATCACCCGCACGCCCAGGGTCTCGGCGATCCGGGTGATGCCCTCCACCAGGGCGTACTGCTGCGGCGAGTCGTCCAGGCCGTCGATGAAGGACTTGTCGATCTTCAGGATGGTGATCGGGAACTCCCGCAGGTAGCTCAGCGAGGAGTACCCGGTACCGAAGTCGTCGATGGCCAGGCGGACGCCGAGCTCGCTGAGCGTCATCAGGTCCGCGCGGACCCGGTCGTCACGGCGCATCAGCACGCTCTCCGTCAACTCGAGCACCAGCGAGTCAGGTTCCATGCCGACCCGGTCGAGGGTCTCCCGGACCACGTCCACGAAGCCCGGATCGCGGAACTGGCGGGCCGAGACGTTGACGCTGACGTACCGATCGCACGGAGCGGCGCCGGGGCCCGCCCCGGCCACCGGCCCGGCCAGCCGCCAGCGGGCCGCCTCGGCGGTGGCCCGGCCGAGCACCCAGGCCCCCAGCGGGACGATCTGCCCGCTCTCCTCCGCCAGGTTGATGAACTGTTCCGGCGGCACCTGCCCGCGCTTCGCGTGCGGCCAGCGCACCAGGGCCTCGAAGCCCGCCAGGCTCCCGGTGTCGAGCGCCACGATCGGCTGGTAGAGCAGGTTGAACGAGGAGTCGGCGACGGCGCTGTGCAGGCTCTCCTGGAGCTCGTGGCGCTCGATCATGCCCTCCTGGAGGACCGGCTGGAACCGCCGCCACTGCCGCTTGCCGGCCGCCTTGGCCGCGTACATCGCCAGGTCGGCGTGGGTGAGCAGCTCGGTCGAGTCGCCGCTGTCCTCGGTGGTGGCCACGCCCAGGCTGATCGAGACGTTCAGCGGGCCGCCGCTGAGCCGGAACGGCTCGTCGAAGGCCCGGATCACGTGCTCGGCGAAGCCCTCGGCGTCCTCCGGGCCGCGGGCGTCCTCCAGCAGGACGGCGAACTCGTCGCCGCCGAGCCGGGCGGCGGTGTCGGAGGCCCGGGCCATGCTCGCCAGCCGGAGCGAGACGGCGACCAGCAGCTCGTCGCCGACGCTGTGGCCCATGGTGTCGTTGACCACCTTGAAGTCGTCGATGTCGATCAGCAGCACGCCGGCGGCCTGCCCACCGCGCTCGCCGCGCCGGAACGCCTGGGTGACCCGGTCGTGGAAGAGCACCCGGTTGGCCAGGCCGGTGAGCGAGTCGTGGAAGGCCCGGTGGCTCAGCTCCCGCTCCAGCTGGCGCTGCTCGGTGACGTCGCGCAGGGTCAGCACCAGGCCGGCCACGGTCGGGTCGGCCCGCAGGTCGCTGTGCCGGACCTCGACCTCGATCAGCACGCCGTCGGGGCGCAGCATCCGCCAGTGCTCCTGACGCTCCCGGGTGCCCGGACCGCGCATCTGCTCCAGCGCGCCGACCACCGCGAGCGCCTCCTCGGGGGGCACCAGGGAGACGATCGGGGTGCCCACCAGGCCGGGGTGGCCGAGCACCCGGTCGGCCGAGGTGGAGGCGTACCGGACCCGGTCGTCCTCGTCGAGGATCAGGATCACGTCGGAGGCGTTCTGCACCAGGCTGCGGAAGTAGGCCTCGCTGTTGCGGCGGTTGACCTCCTGGCTCAGGGTGATCCGCTCCAGGGCCAGCGCGGCCTGCGAGGTGAGCGCGCCGAGGGTGTCGGTGAGGGCGGTCAGCTCCTGTTCCGCACCGCCGACGATCAGCACGCCGATCAGCGGGTCACCGGTGGGGCGGTCCTGGAGGGCCAGCGGGCAGACCAGGGCGTGCGGGGCACCGGCCAGCTCGCCGGAGAGCTGGGCGCCGAGGTCCGCGGCCCGGCACTGGTGGGTGCGTTTGGTTGCGGCCAACAGGTGGACTGCGCGCGGCACTTGGAGCAGGGGCACGTCTCCGTCCCGGCGGTGGGCGAGCTGGAACCGGACCCGGCCGTGGTCGCTCAACCCGAGCAGCACCCGGCGGCGCGGGTCGGCCGGGGGCAGCGCGGCCACCGCGGCCCGCAGCGCGGCCGCGACCTCCTCCACCCGGGTGGAGGAGGCCAGCGAACTGACCGCCACCCGCAGCACCCGCTCGCGGGCCACCGCCTCGCGGTGGGTGGAGACCACCAGGGCCAGCCGGGCCAGCACCAACAGGTAGAGCAGGCCGGAGAAGGCGGCCACCACGCCGACGTTGCTGATGTCCCCGGCGAAGGCGTCCACCATCAGGATCGCCGGGGCGACCAGGGCGGCGGCGGTGAGCAGCACGATCCGGCCGCGGGCCACGTCCGGGGTGCGGGCGCGGAGCGCGGGCCTGGTCATGGTGACCATCGACGGGTGCAGCGCGGCCACGCCCCAGGCGGTGTAGAACGCCGCCCAGCCGAGGTCCACCGGCGTGCCGATCCGCCACATGCCGTGCAGCTGGATCAGGCCGAAGGCGATGTCGGAGGTCAGCATCCCGAGGGTGCCGACGGTGAGCAGCCGCAGCGACCAGCTGCGCGGTCCGTGCGGCACCAGCAGCCGCAGCAGCAGGGCCAGCACCAGGATGTCGCCGAGCGGGTAGGCGATCGAGAACGCCTTCTGGGTCCAGGTGAGTTCGGAGTTCTGTGCGGAGGGCAGCACCAGGTAGATCCAGAGCAGCAGCCCCAGGCCGGCGGTGATGGTGAGCGCGTCGAGCAGGCTGCCGCGGTCCCGGCCGGCGCTGCGGCGGCGGACGAAGACCAGCAGACCCGCCGCGTAGAACGGGTAGGTGAGCAGGTAGAAGCCGTCCGAGATCGAGGGGAACGGGTTGACCCTGCCGAGCAGTTCGGTCTGCACCACCTCGGCGACCTCACCGGCGGTGAAGGAGAGGTTGGCCGCCGCGAGCAGGAACCACGGGAGCGGGTGGGTCGGGCGGTTGCGGAGCGTACCGATCACGATGGCCGTCACGCCGCTCAGGCCAATGCCGGTCCACCAGATGATCCGCTGATCCGGGTGCGCGTAGTACATCGACGTCAGGAACGCCATCCAGACGAGGAGGACGAGCGCCGGGTACGGCCAACGCCATCGTGTCATCGCGGCCTCTGGGCACGGAGAGCGAATGGAATTCCCGACCAGGATACCTGTCGGTTATTCAGCGCGTATATTCGGAAACAGATCACCAGGGGGCTCCGGAGCACACCGGGAGGGCCGAGGTGGCAGACCGTGAATCGCGGGTGACGGTGGTCAACGACCAAGGGCAGTACGCCCTCTGGCCCGCGCCGTCGGAAATCCCGCAGGGCTGGCGACAGGTGGGCCCGGCAGGGTCGGCCGAGGAGTGCGCGGCGCGGGTGGACGCGAGCTGGACGGATATCCGGCCGAATTCCCCGGCCGGGCCCGACGTGCGTACGGTACCGGAACTCGTCGCGGACCGCGCGCGGGAAATGCCGGACCACCCGGCGGTGATTTCGGAACACGGATCGCTCGATTACGGGGAGTTGGACCGCAGGGCGGACCTGCTGGCCGCCCGGCTGCGCGCCCACGGCGTCGCCCACGGCTCCGGGAACGGGCACGGCCCCGGAGCGCAGCCGCTGGTGACGGTCTGTCATGACCGGAGCCCGAACCTGGTGGTCGCGCTGCTGGCCGTGCTGCGCGCCGGGGCGGCCTTCCTGCCGCTGGATCCGGGGCTGCCCCGGCAGCGCCTGACCAGGCTGATCGAGGACTCGGGCTCGGGCCTGGTGCTCACCGACTCGGCGCACACCTGGCTGGTGCCGCACTCCCTCGCGGTGGACGGCCCCGAGGAGGAGACCCCGACGGTCCCGCCGGAGCTGGCGCCGCCGGGGGCCGACACCCCGGCCTACCTGATCTACACCTCCGGCTCCAGCGGCACCCCGAAGGGGGTGATGGTCAGTCACCGCTCGCTGGCCACCGTGCTCGCCGGACTGGTCGAGGCGTACGGACTGGGGCCCGGTGACCGGGTGTTCCAGCTGGCCGCGCTCGGCTTCGACACCTCGCTGGAGCAGCTGTTCGCACCACTCACCGCCGGGGCCACGGTGGTGCTGGCGGACCGCCGCGGGTGCGCTCCGAGCGAACTCTGGGGACGGCTGGCCGCGCACCGGATCACCGTGGCCGACCTGACGCCCGCGTACTGGCACCAGTACCAGAACGCCATCGAGCGGGACGACCGGAGCCCGTTCGGGCTGCGCCTGATGATCGTCGGCGGCGAGGCGGTCGCGGCCGAGGACTGCCGCCGCTGGTTCCGCCTGCGGCCCGGGGTACGGCTGGTGAACGCCTACGGACTGACCGAGACGACGATCACCTCCACCCTCTGCGAACTCTCCCCGGCCCTGCTGACCGGGCCGGAGGACGCCCCGGTGCCGATCGGGCACCCGGTGGCCGGCGCCACCGTGCACCTGCTGGACGAGCGCCTGCGGCCCGTCCCGGACGGGGAGACCGGGGAGCTGTACGTGGGCGGGGCCGGGGTGGCGATCGGGCTGTGGCACCAGCCGGGGCGGACCGCCGGTCTCTTCCTGCCCGACCCGTTCTCCGAGGTCCCCGGGGCGCGGATGTACCGCACCGGGGACCTCGCGCGGCGCAGGCCCGACGGCGAGCTGGAGTACCTCGGCCGGCGGGACCGGCAGGTGAAGATCCGCGGCTACCGGGTGGACCCGGCCGAACTGGAGGCCGCGCTGGCCGCCCACCCGGCGGTCGACCAGGCGGTGGCGGTGCCAGAGGACGGCGCGCTGGCCGCCTTCTACACCACCCGCGCACCGGTGACCGAGCAGGAGCTGCGCTCCCACCTGTCCGAGCGGCTCCCCCGCTACATGGTCCCGCCGCGGCTGGCCGAGCTGGCCGAGCTGCCGCTGGACCACAACGGGAAACTGGACCGCCGCGGCCTGCTGCTCTCCACCCCGCCGCTGGCCGGCCGCGAGCCGGACCAGGCCTCCCCGCTGGGCACCGGCGTGGCCGAACTCTGGTCCCGCATCCTCCAGTTGGAGCAGGTCGGCCCCGAGGACGACTTCTTCGTGATCGGCGGCGACTCGCTGCTGGCCACCGAGATGCTGGCCCGGGCGCGGATCATGTTCGGCATCGGCGTCAGCCAACTGCGCTCGCTCACAAGGGCGTTGCTCCAGGAGCCGACGCTGGCCGCGTTCACCCGGCACACCCAGGCCGCCCGGGCCGGGACCCTCGCCTCCGGCGACCGGCCGACCGACTTCGCCGCCGAGTCGGTGCTCGACGTCCCGGTCCGCCTGGACGGCGGGCCGCCGCCGGACTGGCGCCACCCGCGCGAGGTCCTGCTCACCGGCGCCACCGGCTTCTGCGGCATCCACCTGCTGGACGAGCTGCTGACCGGCACCGACGCCCGGGTGCACTGCCTGCTGCGGGGAGACGACCCGAGGGCCGCGCTGGCCCGGCTGCGCGCGGCCGGGCTGCGGCACCTGCTGCGCGATCCGCTGGACGGCCCGCGGGCCGACCGGGTGGTGCCGGTGCTCGGGGACCTCGGGCAGCCACTGCTCGGGCTCACGGAGCGGGAGTTCGGCGAGCTCGGCGACACCCTGGACCTGGTGGTCAACTGCGGGGCCCGGGTCAACTTCGTCTATCCGTACGGCGAGTTGAGCGCCGCGAACGTGGCCGGGGTGCGCGAACTGATCCGGCTGGCCGGGTGGTCGCGCGGGATCCCGCTGCACCACGTCTCCAGCATGTCGGTGCTGGCCGGCCAGGGCGCGGCCGGGGTCCGCCAGGTCACCGAGGACACCCCGCTGGGCTTCCCCGAGCACCTCTCGGTGGGCTACGCGGAGACCAAGTGGGTGGCCGAGGAGCTGCTCCGGCAGGCCACCGAGGCCGGACTCCCGGTCGCGGTGCACCGGTTGAACGACGTCACCGGGGCCCAGGACACCGGGGTGATGAACTCCGGCACCGAGATGTGCGCGCTGATCCGGCTCTTCGCCGACGCCGGGTGCGCCCCCGACGTCGACCTGCCGCTGGACTTCCTGCCCGCGGACTGCTTCGCCCGCGCCCTGGTCCACCTGGCCACCCACCAGGAGGCGACCGGCCAGGCGTACCACCTGACCACCGACCCCGGGCACCCGCTGATCGGCGAACTGGCCGCCCGGCTGCGGACCTTCGGGTACCCCGTGGAGGAACTCCCCTACCGGGACTGGGTCAGCCGCTACGCCGAGTACGCCGCCGGGCACCCGACCCACCCGGCCACGCCGTTCCTGCCGCTGTTCGTTGACCCCTGCGCCGGGCGGCCCGAGCTGACCGTCAGCGAGATGTACTTCCGGCGCACCTTCCCCCGCTTCGGGCGGGAGCGGCTGGTGGCCGGGCTGGCCGGCAGCGGGATCACCTTCCCGCCGGTGGACGCGGCCCTGCTGGACCGCTACCTCAAGCACCTGATCGGCACCGGCTTCCTGCCACCGGCCACGGCCGGGGCGGTGGAGTGACCTGGCGGTGGGGTGACGTGGCCGCCTGGTGGGAGGAGTTGGACCTGGCGGGCGCACCGGCGGACGGGCCGGTGGCCTTCGGCGGGGAGCTGGATCCGGAGACGCTGCTCGGGGCGTACCGGGCCGGGCTGTTCCCCTTCCCGGCGGGCGATCCGGCGGTGGCTGCCTTCAACGAGGTGCGGTGGGAGGAGGGCCCGGCGGTGGTGGTGGGCGGGGCGGACCCGTACGCGCTGGCCTGGTGGTCGCCGGACCCCCGGCCGGTGCTGGCGGCCGGGGGCCTGCGGGTGAGGCTGCCGGCCGGCCGGGAGCTGACGGTGGGGCGGGCCTTCGGGAGGGTGGTGGAGGAGTGCCGCCGGGAGCGTGAACCGCGCTGGCTGACGGACGAGTTGGTGGATGCGCTGGTGGAGCTGCACCGGGGCGGGTGGGCGGAGAGCGCGGAGGTGTGGGAGGACGGGGAGCTGGTGGGCGGGGTGTACGGGGTGCGGGTGGGGGCGGTGCTGAGCCTGGACTCGATGTTCCACCGCGCTCCGGGGGCGGGGCGGGCCGCGGTGGCGGGGCTCGGGGCCCGGTTCGCGGAGGTGGGAGGGCGGGTGCTGGACGTGCAGTGGGACGGCCCGCACGTACGGCGGCTGGGGGCGGAGCCGATGGCCCGGAGCGCGTACCTCGCGCTGCTGCGGGAGCCGGACGTGGGGCCGCTACGGGCCGTCGGAGAGGGCTAGCCCGGCGCCGGGGAGGGCTGGTTCGCGGTCGGGGAGGGCCTGTCCGGGGTCGGGGAGGGCCAGTTCGCGGTCGGTGGTGACGAGGGACCGGTCGTGGGTGATCAGGAGGACCGCCAGGCCGGTGCGGTGGCGGAGCTCGGCGAGGTGGTCGAGGACGCGGGCCCGGCTCGGGGTGTCGAGGCCGGAGGTGATCTCGTCGCAGACCAGGACCCGGGGCCGGGCGAGCAGGGCTCGGGCGAGGGCGGCGCGCTGGAGCTCGCCGCCGGAGAGGGTGGCGGCGCGGCCGTCGGACGGGACGCCGAGGGCGGCGAGGACGGCGGCGGCCTCGGCCCGGGCGGCGCGGGTGCCGAGGCCGTGCAGGCGGACGGCGGCACGGGCCACCTGGTGGAGAACGGGGCGGTGGTCGTCGAAGGCGGCGCGGGCGTCCTGCGGGACGTACTGGACGGCGGCGGTCTGGGCGGTGGACCGGGAGCGGAGCGACGGCGGGAGGGGGTGGGCCTCCAGGCGGACGGTGCCGCGCTGGTGGACGTGCAGACCGGCCAGGCAGCGGCCGAGGGTGGTCTTGCCGCTGCCGGAGCGGCCGGTGAGGGCGAGGCACTCGCCGGGGGCGAGGGTGAAGGAGAGGTCGGTCAGGACCCGGGTGCCGTCGGGGTGACGGGCGGTCAGGCGGTCGACCGTGAGGACGGGGTGCGGGGGCCCGCTCGCGGGTGGCCGGCCGTCGACGGCAGCCGGGAGCGGGGCCTCGCTCCCGGGGCGGCCTTTCGGACCGCCGAGGAGGTGGCGGGTCCACGGGTGCTCCGGGTGGGCGAGGACCTCGGGGGCCGGGCCGGACTCGACCGGTCGGCCGTCCTTGAGGACCACCACATCGTCGGCCAACTGCCGCACCGCGTCCAGGTCGTGGCTGAGGAGGAGCAGCCCGAGGCCGTCCCGGACCAGGGCCGCCAGCTCGGCCACCAGGCGGGCCCGGGTGGCCGGGTCCTGGCCGGTGGTGGGTTCGTCGGCGACCAGGAGGCGGGCGCCGGAGAGCAGGGCCTGGGCGAGCACCACGCGCTGCTGCTGGCCGCCGGAGAGCTGGTGCGGGAAGCGTCGCAGCAGCTCCTGCGGCCGCTCGACCCGGGCCCGGGCCAGGGCGCGCTCGACCGCCTCCGGGCCGCCCAGCTCCCGGAGTTGGGGGCCGATCCGGCGGGCCGGGTTGAGGACCGCCGCCGGGTGCTGGGGGACGTAACCGACCGGGCCGGGAGGGGTGCGGATGGTCCCCGAGACCCGGGCGCCGGGCGGGAGTTCGCCGAGGACGGCCAGGCCGGTGGTGGTCTTGCCGCTGCCGGAGGCACCGAGCAGTGCCGTCACCCGGCCCGGACGGACCGTCAGGCCGACACCGTCCAGCAGCACCCGGCCGGCCACCTCGATCCGCAGGCCGTCCACCACCAGGAGTTCGCTCACCGTCGTCCGTCCTCTCCGTGCAGGGCCGCGTCGAGCAGCAGGTTGGTGCCCATGGAGAGGGCGGCGATCAGCGCGGCGGGCAGGGCCACCGCCCAGGGCTGGAGGTCGATGCCGGGGCGGTTGCGGTCCACCATCACCGCCCAGTCGGCGGCGTCGGGGGCCACCCCGACGCCGAGGAAGGCGGCGGTGCTCACCAGGTAGAGCGAGCCGACCAGGCGGGTGCCGGCGTCGGCGGCCAGGGTGCGGCGCAGTTCGCGCACGGTGTGGCCGAGGGCGATCCGCGCCCAGGACTCGCGGTGCATCCGCATCGCCTCGACCACCGGACGGGCGGCCACCTCCAGGGCGGCGGCGTGCACCACCCGGGCGGCGTCGGGCACCGCGACCAGGGCCACCAGCAGGGCCAGCCCGGCCGGGCCCGGCTCCAGTGCGGCGGCCACCAGCAGCACCAGGATCAGCGAGGGCACCGCGAGCAGCACGTCCAGCGGCCGCATCAGCAGCTCCTCCGCCCAGCGCCGCCCGGTGAGGGCGGCGGCCAGCCCGACGGGGAGGGCGAGGGCGTAGACCAGGGCGGTGGCGGCGAGGGCGACCAGGACCACCGAGCGTCCGCCGAGCAGGAGTTGGCGCCAGAGGTCGCGGCCGGTGAAGTCGGTGCCCAGCCAGTGCCCGGGGCCGGCCGGGGCGTACGAGACCCCGCGCGGCCCCGCCTCCCCGGCCAGCCAGGGACCGGCCACGGCGAGCGCCAGCGGCAGCAGGACCAGCGCGGCGCCCAGCAGGTACCGGCCCGGGCGGCGAGGCGTCCGCTGTGCGGGCTGCGGGGGCGCGCCGGTGTCCGGACCGGCCGCCGTGGGGGGAACCGTCATGCCGTCACCTCCGTGCGGGGTGCGAAGCGGCGGGCCACCAGGTCGGCGGCCAGGTTGAGGACGACCGCGAGCAGGGCGAAGACCACGGCCAGGCCCTGGACCACCGGTACGTCGCGGGCCGCGACGGCGTCCAGCAGGACGCTGCCGAGGCCGGGCAGCACGAAGAGGGACTCGACCACCACCACGCCGCAGAGCAGCCAGTCGCAGGTGCGGGCCAGCTGCTGGGCGGCCGGGGCCAGGGAGTTGGGGAGGGCGTGCAGCCAGTGGATCCGCCACTCGGGCACGCCGTAGCGACGGGCCTGGCGGATGTACGGGCGGGCCAGGGACTCGATCATCCCGGCCCGGACCAGGCGGCTGATCGAACAGACCGGCCGGGCGAGCAGCACCAGGACCGGGAGGACCAGGACCGCCGGGTCCGCGCCGATGCCGCCGACGGCGGTGGGCGGGAGCCAGCCGAGGTGGAGGGAGACGACGGTGACCAGGAGCACGCCGAGGGCGAACTCCGGTGCGGCGTAGACCGCGAGGGTGGTGGAGCTGATCAGGCGGTCCAGCGGTCCGCCCTCCCGGCGGGCGGCCCGCATGCCGAGCCAGACGGCGAGCGGCACCAGCGGCAGCAGCACCAGGGCGGCGAGCAGCAGGGTGGTGCCGAGGCCGTCGGCCAGGTAGTCGGCGACGGGGCGTCCGGTGACCAGGGAGCGGCCGAGGTCACCGCGGAGCAGCCCGCCGAGGCGGTCGAGGAAGCGCTCGACGGGTGGGTGGTCGAGCCCCATCGCCTCGCGCAGCCGGGCGATCCGCTCCGGGTCGGGGCTGTCCCCGGCCAGCGCCACGGCGGCGTCGCCCGGGAGCGCCTCGGTGAGCAGGAAGACCAGGACCAGGACCGCCGCCGACTGGGCCACCCCGAGCAGCAGCCGCCGGAGCAGCCAACTGCCGTGGCGGGTCCGGCTCATGCCAGCCAGACCCGGTCGAACCTCGCCCAGTCCAGGGTGTTGGCCGGCGCCTCGCGGGACACGCCCCGGACCTTGGGCGCGGTGGCCACGATCCAGTCGGCGAAGCCCCAGATCAGGAAGCCGCCCTCCTCGTGCAGGCGCCGCTGCATCCGCCCGTAGAGCGCGGTGCGGGCCGCCTCGTCGCGGGTGGACTGGGCCTGGCGGTAGAGCTCGTCGAAGTCCGGGTGGCGCCAGTGGGTGGCGTTGGTGGTGGAGTCGGAGAGCAGGCGCTGGGAGAGGTGGGACTCGATCGGCATCGCGCCGGAGCGGTAGGAGGCGAGGACGCCGCCGTCCAGCACGTCCTTCCAGTAGGTGTCCTTGTTGCCGACCTTCACCTCGACGGTGACCCCGGCCTTGGCGGCCTGCTCCTTGAGGATCCCGGCCGCCTCCACGAAGCCGGCCGCCACCGGGGAGGTGTCCAGGGTGACCTTGAGGCCCTCCTGTCCGGCCTCCTTCAGCAGGGCCCGGGCCCTGGTCAGGTCCTGCTCCCGCTGCGGGAGTTCGGCGGCGTAGTAGCGGGCGCCCTTGCCGAAGAGGTCGTTGCCGATCTCCCCCGCACCGGAGAGGGCACCGTCCACCAGCTCCTTGCGGTCGGCGATCAGGAAGAAGGCCTTGCGCACCCGGGGGTCGTCGAAGGGCGGCCGGTCGGTCTTCATCACGAAGCCCTGCATGGTGGAGTTGCGCAGTCGGACCACCTCGATCCGCCCCTTGCCCTCGTGGGCCCGGGCGGTGGCGGGGTGCAACTCGTGGGCGTAGTCGGCCTGTCCGCCGAGCAGGGCGCCGATCCGGGCGGACTCCTCGTTGGCCACCAGGACCTCCAGCTCGTCCAGGTGCGGAGCACCCTCCCAGTAATCGGGGTTGCGCCGCAGGAGCAGGGAGCCGCCGGGGGTGAACGAGACGAAGCGGAACGGCCCGGAGCCGATCGGCGCGCTGAACTCCTGGGTCCCCTCGGGGACGATGTAGGTGCCGAACGCGGCCAGCACGTTGGGGAATTCGGCGTACGGACGCTTGAGGCGGAACTCGACGGTGGCCGGATCGACGGCCCGGCTGGCCGCCAGGTCGATCGGCTCCAGGGAGGCCCGGGCCCGGAAGGCCTTCTTCGGGTCGGCGATCCGGCGGTAGCTGTGGAGCACGTCGGCGGCGGTGACCCGCCGGCCGTCGTGGAAGGCCGCCTCGCGCAGCCGGACCGTCCAGAGGTCGAGGGTGGCGTTCGGCTCCCAACCGGCCGCCAGCCGGGGTACGGCGGCCAGGTCGGAGCCCGAGTCGGCGAGCTTGTCGAAGAGCGCCTTGGCCCGGGCGGCGTCCACGAAGAGGTTGGCCAGGTGCGGGTCGAGGGTCTCGTTGGTGCCGCCGCCGGCGAAGACGGCGCGCAGCCGCCCGCCGCTGCGCGGGAGGGTGGCGGCGGCCTCCGACGCGGTGGGCGCGTCGGCCCGGGAGCAGGCGGCGGCGCCGAGGGTGACGGCGGAGGCGAGCAGCAGGGTGCGGCGGGGTATCGGACGGTGCATCAGGATCGGCTTCCTTCGGCGGTGGCGGCGGCGGTTTCAGTGGTGCCGGAGGTGGCGGTGAGGCGGGCGACCAGGTGGATCCGGTCGGAGTCGGCGCTGTCGGCGGGCGCGGCGCCCTCGCTCCAGGCCGGCTCGGTGCGGGGGCCCGGGCGGTCGTACAGGGAGAGCACCTCGAAGCCGTGCGCGGCCAGCAGGTACCGCAGCTCCTGCGGGAAGAGCAGGCGCCAGGCGGAGTGCTGGACGGCGACGGGGCCGAGGTCCGTGCTCCATGCCCGGGTGCGGCGCAGGAGTTGGGCCCCGTGGTCGATCCGCAGGGTGGTGCTGGAGGTGTAGCGGACGCCCTGGTGCTCGACGGTGTCGGTGCGGACGGCGTCCAACAGGTCGGTGCGGCCGAGGAAGTAGGCGCCGTTGCGCATCTCGGCCACCAGCAGGCCGCCGGGGGCGAGGTGGGCGCGGACGGCGGTGAGCAGCGCGTCCAGATCGGCGTTGGTGTGGCAGTACAGCAGGGCGCTGTCCAGGCAGAGGACGGCGTCGAACCGCCACTCCCCCAGGCCGGGTTGGCGCATGTCGCCGAGCAGGTACTCGGGGCCGGGGTGGTGGGTGCGGGCGTGCTCGACCATGGCCGGCGAGCTGTCGAGGCCGACCACCTCGCGGCCCGCCGTGCGGTGCAGCCAGGCGGCGTCGCGGCCGGTGCCGCAGCCGAGGTCCAGGACCCTGGGGCCGGCGCCGTGGGCGCGGAGGACGGACTCGGCCCAGCGGGCGGCCAGGTGGTCGGGGTCGGGGAAGCGCAGCTCGTACAGCGCGGGGGTGTCGGTCAGCAGGTTGCCGCTGGTGGCGGGGCCGGTGGTGGGGTCCGTACCGGTGGAGGTCGTCATGTGGGCGCTCCGAGCGGGGAGTTGGGGTCAGGGAGGGAGTCGCGTCGGCGGGCGACGGCGGCGGCGCAGGCCAGGCCGAGGGCGCAGCAGAGCAGCCAGGGGGCCCAGCGGGCGGCGTCCATGGCCCAGCCGACGGCGGCGTTGCCGAGGGCGGCGGCCAGGCCGGAGATCAGGTAGAAGACGCCGTAGTAGGTGCCGGTGAGCCGTTCGCGGCCGAAGGCGGGTATCAGCTCCAGCACGAAGGGCTGGGAGATCATCACGCCGATCCGCAGCAGCACGACGGCCAGCAGCACCGGCACCGGCCCCGGTATCAGCAGCGGGGGCAGGAAGCCGAGCCCCGCCACCAGCATCCCGACCGCTATCCACCGCCCCCGGCCGCCGAGTTGCTGCAGCCGGGCGGTGATCCGGAGCTGGAGGGCGAGGTTGACCACGGTGCTGACCAGGAAGAGCAGGCCGACCGCGCCCTCCCAGCCGGTGGTCTCCCTGGCCGCCTGCGGCAGCAGCAGGTAGAGCTGGCTCTCCAGGGCGTAGAGGCCGACCAGCGCCAGCGAGAAGGCGAGGAAGGGCCGGTCGGTGAGCACCTCCCGCCAGTCGCCCAGCACCCGGGTGCCGGTCGGCTCCACCCGGTGGACGGGCAGCACCAGGGCCTGGGCCACCGTCAGCACGGCGAAGATCCCGGCGGCGGTGAGCGCCGCGACCCGGAAGTCCACCAGGAGCAGGACGGTGCCGAGCACCGGGCCGAGCAGGGCGCCGGTGTTGGCGAAGACGCTGAACAGCGCGAAGGCCTCGGCCCTGCGCTCCCCCGCCTCCTGGGCCAGGTAGGCCCGCACGGCCGGGTTGAACAGCGCCCCGGCCAGCCCGCTGAGCAGGGAGGCGGCGAGCAGCACCGGCAGCCCGTCGCCGAGGGCGAACAGGCCGAACCCGAGGGTGCGCAGGCCGCAGCCCGCGATGATCACGCCCCGGGCTCCGAGCCGGTCGGCCGCGGAACCACCCAGGATGAACAGACCCTGCTGGCTGAGGTTGCGCACCCCGAGCACCACGCCGACGGCCACCGCCGACATCCCGAGGTCCCCGCCGAGGTGGGTGGCCAGGTACGGGATCAGCAGGTAGAAGCCGGTGTTAACGCCCAGTTGGTTGACCAGCAGCAGCCGGACCGGGAGCGGGAACGAGCGCAGCGCGCGAAGGGTCCTCACCGGGCGGCGGCCTGCTCGGCGAGGTGGACGGGCTCCGCCGGGTGGACGCCGAGACCGGCCCGGTCGGCGGCCCGGACCACACCGTCGGTGCCGCCGATGCCGCGCCAGGGGTCGTGCCGCAGCAGCAGGTGGCCGTCCAGGTCGACCCAGCGGGCCCGGTCCACCAGGTGCACGGCGGGGGCGATGCCGAGCGAACTGGCCGTCAGGCAGCCGAGCATGACCTCGGTGCCGCTGCCGTGCAGGGCGGCGCAGATCCGCAGCGCGGCCGAGACCCCGCCGCACTTGGCCAGTTTGACGTTGACCCCCTGCACCCGGCCGGCCAGCCGCTCGGCCTCCTCCTCGGTCGCCGCGTCCTCGTCCGCGATCACCGGCAGCGGGGAGGCGGCCGCCACCTCGGCCAGCCACTCCGGGTGGCCGGGCGCGGTCGGCTGCTCGACGGCGGTGACGCCGAGCTCGGCGAAGCGCGGGATCAGGTCGAGCGAAGTGCGCACCGTCCAGGCCCCGTTGGGGTCGAGCAGCAGCTCGGCCTCGGGGGCGCCGATCCGCACCGCGGCCACCCGGGCCAGGTCCTCGGCCGGATCGGGCGAGCCCGCCTTCACCTTGACCACCCGGAACCCGGCCACCGCCAGCCTGGCCGCCTCGGCGGCGGCCCGGACGGGGTCGGTGATGCCGATGGTGCGGGCGGTGGCGGCGATCGGCGGGCGGAGCGTTCCCAGGAGTTGGTGGACCGGGGCACCGGCCCGCTTGCCGACCAGGTCGAGCAGGGCGGACTCCACCCCCGCCAGTACGCCGGGAGCGAGCTCCTTGAACGGGGCGTCCCCGCGCTGGAGTTCGACCAGGGCGGTCTCCGGGTCCGGGTAGCGGGCCAGGTCGAGGTCCTGCACCTCGCGGCGGATGCGGTCGGTCGGCAGCTTCAGGTAGTCGCTGGCCACCACCTCGCCGTAGCCGCTCAACCCGCCGTGCCGCAGGGCGAGTTCGACCGCGTCGCGGGCGGCCATCACCGAGCGGGAGATGCGGAGCGGTTCGGTCAGGGTGAGCTGCACCACCCGTATGTCGAGCTTCACTTGCGGTCCTCCTGGGGGCCGTTGGGGTGGGCAGGGCTGATGGTGGGGCGGGCGGTCCGGGGGCGCTGGTGGTACTCGGTGGCGGGGGCGAGGGGGTCGATGACGGTGCGGCAGCGGGCCCAGCCGGAGACCTCGACGGCGCCCGGGTGCGGGATCTCCACCGGGCGGGTGACGGGCGCCGGCAGGTCGCGGGCCCGGCACCAGTCGTCGTCGTAGACGGTGCCCAGGTAGCGGTGCGGGCCGTCCGGGAAGACCGTGGCGACCACCGCACCGGGCTGGACCCGGGCAGCCCAGGCCGCCACCAGGGCCACCGCCCCCGTCGACCAGCCGCCGCTGACGAAGCTGTGCCGGGCCAGCCGGCGGCAGGCGTCCACCGCCTCCGCCGGGCCGACCCAGTGCACCTCGTCGAAGTGCCGGTAGGCGACGTTGCGCGGGTGGATGCTGCTGCCCAGCCCGCGCATCAGCCGGGGCCGGGCCGGCTGGCCGAAGATGGCCGAGCCGACCGAGTCCACCCCCAGCACCCGCAGCCGGGGCCAGCGGCGGCGCAGCGGCTCCACCAGCCCCGCGCTGTGGCCGCCGGTGCCGACGCTGCACACCAGCACGTCCAGGTGGTCGAGTTGGTCGGTCAGCTCGCGGGCCATCGAGAGGTAGCCGGCGGCGTTGTCCGGGTTGTTGTACTGGTCCGGCCAGTACGCGGCGGGGTCGGCGTCCAGCAGCTCGCGCAGCCGGGCCAGCCGGGCCGCCTGCCAGCCGCCCTGCTCGGCGGGCCGGTCGACGAGTTCGAGCCTCGCCCCGTGCGAGCGGAGCAGGCTCCGCATGGACGGCTCCAACTCGGTGTCGCCGACCAGGATCACCGGATGGCCGAGCGCCTGCCCGGCGAAGGCCAGGCCGAGGCCGAGCGTCCCCGAGGTGGACTCCACTACCGGTGCCCCGTAGCGGAGTTCGCCTCGGGCATGGGCGCCGCGGAGCATCGCGACGGCGGAGCGGGCCTTCATCCCGCCGGCCGCGAGGTGCTCCAACTTGGCGTGGAAACCCGGCTGTTCGTACGGCAGCGGGGCGGTGATCCGGGCCAGCGGGGTGTGGCCGAGGAGCGCGAGCAGTTCGGGGCGGGCGGTGACCGCCGGCTCGACGGTGACGGTGCTCAACGGGGGCCTCCGTAGAGGTGGATGGTGCCCGGATTGCCGTCCAGCCAGAAGAACGGGTACGGCTCGGCGCTGACCGCCGTGACGCCCTCGTGCAGCAGCTGCGGCAGGACGGCGCTGCCGGTCTGGGCGAACATCACCAGGGGGGTCGCCGTGCGGCGGGCGTGGGCGGCGAAGGCCTCGAAGCTGCCGTTGCCCAGGGTCATGCCGGAGACCAGCATCGCGTCGCAGTCGGCGAGGGCCTCGGCGGCGTCCTGGTGGACCTCCTCGCCCCACTCCGTGCGGCCGCCCTTGAGGTCGCAGGGGACGTAGGCGGTGCCGCGGTCACGCAGGCGCTCCAGGAGGGAGTTGACCACGCCGACCACCAGGACCCGGCGGGCCTCGGTGGGGACCAGGCTCACCACGGCCGCGGCCCGGGCGCGGGAGCGTTCGATCGAACTGCCGCCCGGGATCGGGACGTCGAGCGCACCGTTGGCGGGGGTGTGGGGGCGGGCCAGGGCCAGAAACGCGTCCAGTGCGGCGATCCGGACGGCCGGCAGGGGGTGTGTCAGCAGCTGCGCCACGGTCGCACCGACGCACTCCTCCAGTGCGGGGAGTTGCCCGGGCTCGACGGCACAGGACCCGACGGCCTTGCCGACCCGCAGGCTCAGCACCTCGTTCCGGTACCCGCCGGCGCGGCCGTCATGCCGCACCGCCTGACTGGTGGCGAAGGCCACCGCGACCCGCTCGGCTGCCGGGTCGAGGCCGAACGCCCCGGCCAGCACGCGCTCCACCAACCGCGCCAGGGCACCGCCTGCGGCGGGCTGGGGCTCAGGACGGACAGAAACGCCTGCGGCGGGCTGGGACACGGCGGGAAGCACTGCGCCTGCGGCGAGCTGGGGCACCCCGGGAAGCACTGCGCCTGCGGCGGACTGGGACACGGCGGAAACGACTGCGCCTGCGGCGGGCGCGGGGGCCGGGTGCGCCGGTCGGGGCCCGACCGGGGCCTCGCGGAGGAGGGTGGGGTTCGGGTTTGGGGTCATGCGCGGGCCGCCTCTTCGGCGTAACACGGGGTCAGGCGGGAGAGGAGGCGTTCGGCGGTGTCGAGGGCGTCGGGGCCCTCGGTGTCGGTGGTCATCAGGTGGCCGAGGTACTCGTTGTTGCTGACCGCGCGGCGGACCTGGCGGCCGGGGTCGGCCAGGGTGAGTTCGACGACGGCGGGCTCGCGGGAGACCTGGTCGGCCCCGTCCACCCCGGTCAGCAGGCCGTCCCGCTCGGGGAGCAGGAAGGTGACGGCGGCACTGGCGACCCCGGTCGGACGGACCGTTAGGTCGGGTTCGTGGCCGAGGGCGACGTCCACCGCCGCTGCCGCCAGGTCGATGCCGGTCACGCGGCGGACCAGCTCGGTGATCCGGTTCCCGGCCGGCCGGGGGTTGACCTCGACCACCCGGGGGCCGTGCGGGGTGAGTTTGACCTCGGTGTGGGCCACCACCTGGTCGAGCCCGAGCGCGGCCAGGGCCGCGACCGCCGTCGAGGCGGCGGCAGCGGCGTCGGCACGGCCCAGCGGCGCCGGGAACTGGTGCCCGGTCTCGATGAAGGCGGGTGCCCCGCCGACGGTCTTGCTGGTGACGCCGACCACCTCCGTCCGGCCGCCGCGGGAGACCGTCTCGACGCTGACCTCGGGCCCGGTGAGCAGCTCCTCCAGCAATACCGCCGGCTCCCGCCGCTGCCCGCGCGCGTTCACCGGGAACTCGTCCAACTCCCGGTAGGCTGCCAGCAGTTCCGCCTCGTTCGCGACCTTGCGGACCAGCATCCCGGCGCACAGGTCGACCGGCTTGACCACCAGGGGGTACCCGGCCCCGGCGGCGGCCGCGACCGCCTCGGCCCGGTCCCGGCAGAGCGCGTACCAGGGCCCCGGGACCCCGGCCGCCGCCAGCCGGCCCCGGGTCAGGTCCTTGCGGCAGGCCGCCTCGACGGCCGCCGCCGAGGGGCCCGGCAGGCCGAGGCGTTCGGCCACCAGGGCCACGGTGGGCAGGTAGTAGTCGCAGGAGGAGACCACCCCGTCGAAGCCGAGCACGCCGTGCAGCCGTTCGACGTACGGCAGCAGGGCGGCCGGGTCGTTGGTGTCGGCGGTCAGCACGTTGGCGGCGGCGAGCAGCGGGTGGGCGGTGTCGCCCGGGGCGGCCCGCAGGTAGTGGTGCAGGTCCCTGGTCAGGAAGGTGAACCGGTGGCCGCCCTCCCCGATGGCCCTGGGCAGCAGCCTGCTCATCGATCCGACCCAGCTCTCGATCACCAACAGATGTGCCACGGGGCTCCCTCTTCTCCACCCGGCAAGGACGGTGTGAGGCAGCAAGGTACTCGACACACGTTTTCATTTTCAATACAGCTACATGGAAACCGTTTCCATGTACGCTGTGATCCCGGCCACCCACCGAGCCCACCGAGGAGCTGACCGATGACCCGTCAACACCCGTACGAGGTACGGCCCGCCCGCCCCGAGGACCTGCCCGGCGCCCGCGCGCTGATCCTGGACACCTTCTACCGCGAGTTCGGCTACGGCTACGTCCCCGCCTGGCACCAGGACGTGGTCGAGCTCGGCCCGACCTACCTCGACCACCCCCGGCACGCACTCTTCGTGGCCACCGCCGCCGGAGGCGAGGTGGTCGGCACCACCGCCCTGCACTCGCGCGGCCCGGCCCACCCGCCGCACCCGGCCTGGCTGGCCGACCGCTACCCGTCCGGGCTCACCGCCCAGCTGCTGCGGGTGTACGTCAGGAGCGAGCACCGCCGGCACGGACTCGCCCGGCAACTGGTCAATCTGGCAACGGAGTTCGCGATCGCCGACGGCGGCTACCAGCACCTCTACCTGCACACCAACGTGGACGTCCCCGGCGCCGAGGCGTTCTGGCGCAGCCTCGCGGTGGAGGTCTGCGACGCCCGGACCACCGGCGAGCACGGCCCCGGCCTGGCCACCGTGCACTTCGAGATCCCGCTCCACCAGGGCGCCGGACGGTCCGGAAAGCTGGCAGGAGTCCGGGTCTAGATGAAGATGGTTGTCATCCCCTAGTGTGAGCGGCCACCGACCGGTCGGACCACGACCGGGCGGTCCTCGCGCTGCCACGAGCAGCCTCCACGTCAGGGGCGGACATTGACGACCGGACAGCAGACGGCCCGCCGACCACGGGTCCCGGCCGAACCACTGACGGAGGAGCGGCGCCGCGGCCCCGCACTGCCGCTGCTCGGCCTGGCCGGCGTGGTGCTGGCCGCCACCGGGGTGCTCGGGCTCGCCGAGGCCGAGGTGGTGCAGGCCTGGCGGACGCTGCTGGTCTCGATCGTGGTGCAGGGCATGCCCTTCCTGCTGCTGGGCACCGTGGTCTCGGCGGCGATCGGGGCCTTCGTGCCGCCCTCGCTGTTCGCCAGGGCGCTGCCGAAGCGGCCGGCCCTGGCGGTGCCGGTGGCCGGAGTGGCGGGGGTGGTGCTGCCCGGCTGCGAGTGCGCCTCGGTGCCGGTCGCCGGCAGCCTGATCCGACGGGGCGTCACCCCGGCGGCCGCGCTGACCTTCCTGCTGGCCGCACCGGCCGTCAACCCGGTGGTGCTGGTCTCCACCGCGATCGCCTTCCCCGGGCAGCCCGGGATGGTGGCGGCCCGGCTGGCCGCCTCGCTGGCCACGGCGGTGGCGATGGGCTGGCTCTGGGTCCGGTTCGGCCGGGAGGAGTGGCTGCGGCTGCCCAAGCAGCCGGGCGGGCACGGGCACGGGGGCTCGCGCTGGGAGGAGTTCCGGCGCGGCATGCAGCACGACTTCCTGCACGCGGGGGGCTTCCTGGTGGTCGGTGCGATGGCCGCCGCGACCTTCAACGTGGCGGTGCCGCCGGGAGTGTTGGCGCTGTTCACCGACTCACCCTGGCTCGGCGTGGTGCTGCTGGCGCTGCTCGCCGTGCTGCTCTCGGTCTGCTCGGAGGCGGACGCCTTCGTGGCCGCCTCGCTGACCGGCTTCTCGCCGACCGCCCGGCTGGCCTTCATGGTGGTCGGCCCGATGGTGGACCTCAAGCTGATCGCCCTGCAGTCCGGCTCCTTCGGCCGGGCCTTCGCCGTCCGCTTCACCGGGACCACCTTCGTGGTGGCCGTGCTGGTGAGCGTCCTGATCGGAGCCGTGCTGCTGTGAAGAGGATGACCCACCCGGCCCTGCTGGTGCTGCTCGGCGGAGCGCTGCTGCGGATCACCGTCGGCAGCGAGGTGTACCTGCGGTACGTGAAGGAGGGACTGCGGCCGATGGTGATCGTCACCGGGGCCGTGCTGGTGCTGCTCGGAGCCGCCGGGCTGGTCCGGGAGGGGCGGGCCTGGCTGCGGCAGCCGGTGCTCAACCACCGCCGGGCGGCGGACGGTTCGTACCGCGTGGAGCCGCACGCGGCCCACCCGGCGCACGGGGAGGAGGACGAGGACGGGCACGGGCACGGGGCCGGTCCCAGGGTGGCGTTCCTGCTCGGGGCGCCGGCGCTGGCGCTGCTGTTCTTCGCGCCGCCCGCGCTCGGCTCGTACACCGCCTCCCGGGACGGGGCCGCGGCCGCCGTCGAGCAGGCCGACTACCGGGCGCTGCCCAGCGGGCCGTTGACGCCGATGTCGATGCGCGAGTTCATCGGGCGCAGCCAGCACGACACCGCCGGCCTGGAGGGCCGGCAGGTGGTGCTGACCGGCTTCGTCAGCCGGGGCGGCGGCGGGGTGGACTGGCACCTCAACCGGCTGACCGTCAACTGCTGTGCGGCGGACGCCCGTCCGCTGCGGGTGGCGGTGCACGGGGCGGGCGGGGCGCCGGCGGCCGACAGCTGGGTGCAGGTCACCGGCCGGTGGCGGGCCGGGGCGGTGGACGCCCGCTCGCCCGTGCCGCACCTGGACGTGCTGAGCGTGACGGCGGTACCGGCCCCACGGAACCCGTACGCGGACCGGGCGCCCGAACTCGCCTCCTAGGGAGGGTGGTTCAGGCGAGTGGGGCGGCGGCCAGGCGGACCACCCCGGCCGGGCCGGCCCGGAACGCGGGGCTGGCGGCGTCGGCCTCGACCATGTGCGGGGTGACGTCGTGGGCGGCGAGCGCTTCCTCGGAGGCCCAGAGCTCCAGCAGCACGAAGCGGTCCGGGTCGCCCTCGACGGCGTGCAGGTCGTACTGCAGGCAGCCCTCCTCGGCACGGACCACGGGGGCCAGGCGCTCGAAGGCGGCGACCTGCTCGGGGCCGTGGCCGGGGCGGGTGGTGATGTGGATGACGAGTCTGACGGGCTGCGACATGCCCGGCAGCCTAGTGTCGGCGATCACCACCCACCCTGGCCGTCCGCATGTCGAACCGCAGGTCACGGCGGTGCGGGCCCGGGAGTCGGCTGGACGGAAGCTTCCATGGACGCTTGTGGCCAGGCGAACGAGCTTCTGCGGAAGGTGAGTTGGGGCCACGCTGGGTCCTGTCCGAGAGCGAAGGTCCGGACCGGGCGGCAGGCCCGGGACGCAGGACCGCCACACCGCTCGCGCCTTCCCACACAGCCCCTGGAGACAGCCATGTCCGAGCAGAGCCGCCTCGCGGTCCGCACAGCCACCGCCCTCCTGACCACCGGCCTCACCCTGCTCTCCGTCGCGGCGGCACCCGCCGGGGCCCGCACCGGGCGGGACGGCGCGACGGTGACGGCCCTCGCCGACAAGGGCGGTTCGGGGCAGGGGGCCACCTCGTTCGGCCAGGGCCTCTCCGCCGCATCCGGTGCCGGGGCGTCCGCACTGGCCGCAGCGCCGCAGATCACCCGCTCCGAGGTACTGGCCCGGGCCGAGTCCTGGGTGGGCCTCGGGCTCTCCTACAGCTGGACCACGACGCACCAGGGGTACCGTCAGGACTGCTCCGGATACGTCTCGATGGCTTGGCGGCTGAGCACGCCCGGCCTGGACACCACCAGCTTCATCCCGAGCGGCACGGCCTCCTGGATCGGCAAGGAGCAACTTCAGCCGGGCGATGCGCTGTTGAACGACGCGGCGGGGGCCTACGGCCACATCGCCCTGTTCGAGCGCTGGGCCGATGCGGCGCACACCTCGTACGTGGCCTACGAGTTCACCGGCAGCGGCGTGCACCACCGGACCATCCCGTACCCGTACTTCCCCGGCTACGGCACCTACCGGCCGGCCCGCAACAACAGCGTGCTCGACACGCCCACTCCCCCCGCCGCCCGCCAGCGGCTGGACTTCAACGGTGACGGCAAGGCGGACGTCGCCGGAAAGCTCGCCGACGGCAGCCTGCTGCTCTGGACCGGAAACGGCGACGGCTCCCTCAACACCGCCAGCGGCTACGCCATGTGGCCCGACAACGGATTCGGCAACGTCAGCGACCTCATCGCCGCCGACTTCAACAACGACGGCAAGACCGACATCGCCGGAAAGCTCGCCGACGGCAGCCTGCTCCTGTGGACCGGAAACGGGAACGGAACCCTCAACACCGCCAGCGGCTACAGCATGTGGCCCGGGACGGGATTCTCCTCCGTCCACAACCTGATAGCCGCCGACTTCAACGGTGACGGCAAGGCAGACGTCGCCGGAAAGCTCGCCGACGGCAGCCTGCTCCTGTGGACCGGAAACGGCGACGGCTCCCTCAACACCGCCAGCGGCTACGCCATGTGGCCCGACAACGGATTCGGCAACGTCAGCGACCTCATCGCCGCCGACTTCAACAACGACGGCAAGACCGACATCGCCGGAAAGCTCGCCGACGGCAGCCTGCTCCTGTGGACCGGAAACGGGAACGGAACCCTCAACACCGCCAGCGGCTACAGCATGTGGCCCGGGACGGGATTCTCCTCCGTCCACAACCTGATAGCCGCCGACTTCAACGGTGACGGCAAGGCAGACGTCGCCGGAAAGCTCGCCGACGGCAGCCTGCTGCTCTGGACCGGAAACGGCGACGGCTCCCTCAACACCGCCAGCGGCTACGCCATGTGGCCCGACAACGGATTCGGCAACGTCAGCCCGCTGATCTCGTAGTGGCGGGCGGGCCGCTCCCGGCCGCCCTCCGGGAACGGACGACGTCGGGTCGGTCAGACGGTGACGGCCCCGCTATCTCCTCGCAGGCCGAAGGCGGACCAGGCAGCGAGGGTGCGGGGGTGGCCGGTGGAGCCCGCGTCGCCGTGGAAGCGGAGCGGGGTGCGGACACCCTCGACGGGCCGGCGCCGGGGTGGACGGATGTACTCTGCAACCATGAGCGAGGAGCCGACGGACCGGGCCCGGGACGAGGCCGTCCACACCATCCAGCGCGAACTGACGGCCTTCGCGCGGCGGGCGCGCGGCCGGGCCGCCGAGCTGCATCCGCAGCTCAGCCTGGTGGCCTTCAGCATGCTCGACCTGATGGCCGAGCGCGGTCCGGTCCGGGGCGCCGACCTGGCCGCGTACTTCATGCTCGACAAGTCGACCGTCAGCCGTCAGGTCGGCTCGCTGGAGAAGCTGGGATTCATCGCCCGCGAGGCCGATCCGGAGGACCACCGGGGTCAGCTGCTGCGGCTCACCCCGCACGGCGAGCGGGCCGTCGGCGAGGCCACCGAGCGGCGGCGGCTCGCCTTCCTCACCCGCTTCACCGACTGGGAGGACGAGGACCTCGGCCGACTGGCCGGCTACCTGTCCCGGTACAACGCGGCGGAGTGACCGGGCGGGCTTGCCCCTGACCCGCACGTCAGGGTCTACCGTCGCCGCTCCCGAACTCCTGGAGCGCACCGATGAGCCGCGTAGCCCTGCCCACCGCCACCCGTGAGGTCCGCCTGCTGGCCCGCCCCGAAGGGCTGCCCGAGGCGCGGCACTTCGCGGTCGTCGACACACCGCTTCCGGCCGTCGGGCCGGGGCAGGTCCTGGTCCGCAACCGGTACTTCCTGGTCTTCCCCGGCCTGCGCACGCTGATCGGCGGCGAGACGGAGGGCGTTCCGCTCCCGCAACTGCGGCCCGGCGACGGGCTGTTCGGGCCCGCCGTGGCGGAGGTGTTGGCCGCCCCCGCGGGTGGACCGCTGCGCCCCGGGGACCTGGTCTCGCACCTGGCCGGATGGCGGGAGCACGCCGTGCTGGACGCCGTCGACTGCGCACCGCTCGACCCGGCGCTGCCCGAGGCGGTGGCGCAGCTCTCCTCCGGCGAGGCGGCGTACGGCGCCCTGACCCGGCTGGCCGAGGTCCGGCCCGGGGACACCGTGTTGGTGACGGGCGCGGCCGGGGGCGTCGGCTCCCTGGCCGGGCAGATCGCCCGGCTGCTCGGCGCGGGGCGGGTGGTCGGCACCACCTCCTCGGCGGCGAAGGCCGGGCGGCTCACGGCCGAACTCGGTTACGACGCGGTCGTGTTGCGCGCCGGCGGGCGGCCGTTCGCGGACCGGCTGGCCGAGGCGGCACCGGAGGGGATCGACGTGCTGGTGGACACCGTCGGCGGTGAGCAGCTGGCCGGCGCGGGACGGCTGGCGCGACCCGGGGCCCGGTTCGCCCTGATCGGCGCCGTCTCCGGGCAGTTGGCGGCGGACCGGGCGGGCGGCAGCGCGCCGGTGACGCTGGACAGCTTCCGGATGGTGGTGCAGGGCGTCTCGGTGCGGGGCTACCGGGGAGCGGACCACCCCGACGTGGCGGGCGAGTGGACGGAGCGGTTCGGCGGCTGGCTGCGGTCCGGGGAGATCGCCTTCCCGCACGTGGTCCTGCCGGGCATCGAACGGGCGCCGGGAGCGTTGCGGGAGTTGATCGACGGTCACCACCTGGGGGCCGTCCTGGTGGGGGTCTGACCGGAGGGGCGGCGGCGGGGATGGCGGACCGGTTGAGGATCGGCGACGCGGCGGCGGCCACCGGGGCGACGCCGCGGGCACTGCGGTTCTACGAGGAACGCGGGCTGGTCGCGCCGCAGCGCAGCTCCTCGGGCCAACGGGAGTACGGGCAGGCGGAGTTGGACCGCATCCGGGCGGTACGGGAGCTGCTGGCGCTGGGGCTGACGGTCGAAGACGTGCGCGCGTGCGCGGGGCGGCTGCACCTGCTCACCGAGCAGCCGCCGCCGCGCTGCGGCCGGGCCGGGGGCCCGCCCTCCCCCGCGGCCGCCGTGGTGGACCGTCGGCTCGCCGCGCTGGACGCCGAGATCGCCCGGCTGACCGCGCTCCGGACGGCGCTCGCCGCTCGGCTGAGCCGCTGAGCCGCTGAGCCGCTCAAGGCGGGCAGGCGGGGGATAGGCGCAGGAACGGCAAGAGGCGGGCGGGCAGGCGGGGTGAGGGTTCGTCAGTAGGTGTCGGACTGCCAGGTCTCGTCGGTGCGGAGCACGCTGTAGCCGACGCCGTCCCACCACTGGCCGCTGCGGAAGGCGACGCTGCGCAGGACGCCCTCGCGGACGAAGCCGGCGCGTTCGAGGACCCGCTGGGCCGGGACGTTGGCCACCTCGGTGGCGGCCTCCACCCGGACCATCTGGGTGTGCGAGAAGAGGTGCCGGACCAGCTGCCGCATGGCCGGCGCGCCGTAGCCGCGGCCGCGGGCCTCGGGGACCAGTGAGATCCCGGTGTTCCAGCAGAAGGAGCCGCGCCAGCAGATGGCCTCGCGCCAGGAGACGAATCCGGCCGGCTGGCCGTCGCCCTGGATCATCAGCAGGCCGTGCTTCTCGCCGAGCATGCCGTTCTCCTGCCACTGGCGGCGCCACCGGCCCGGGTCCTCCCAGCCCAGCCACTGGTACTCGCCGACCGTCTCGGGCTCGGTCGAGAACCGCTCCAGCACCGGCAGGTCGCTCTCCCGCACCGGCCGCAACTCCACGCTCTTCTGGGTCATCCCGTCACCCTAGTGCGCACCCGGACGGACCGTCAGGGCCCGGTGACATGAGTCCATTTCGTCCATGTTTGTCCGAGCACGGTGCGTCGCGGCTCGTCACCGCACCCGACGTGATTGGCTCATGCCCGGTACGTCCTCGGGAGGCCTTTCGTGCGGGTGACTGGTCAGACGGTTGTCCGTACGGCAGCCGCAGGGTTCCTCGCCCTGTGGTCTGTGGCTCCGGGGACGGGCACGGGTGCGGCGACCGGGAGCGTGGCGGTGCGGGCGGGCGCACCCGCCCCGCTCTCGGTCACCTTCGCCGCGCGGTCCTGCGACCGCTACGACGAGGTGATGGCCAACAAGGCCCGCAACAACGTGCAGGAGTCGCTGCGCGACCTCGGCCCCGACTCCAACTACGCCCGTACGGAGGCGGTTTCGGCCGCCAAGGAGGCGGCCGGCACCCCGCTGCCGCCCTGCCGCCCACTGCCGGGCTGGGCCTTCTCCACCGGCACCGGCTTCACCGGCAAGACCTCGGCCAGCCTCCAGCTCAGCACCGTCACCGGCCTGATCCGCGACGGCCTCACCACCGGGACCGACACCCCGGAGCTGGACGACCAGGGCCGCCCGACCGGCCGGACCCTGAGCGGCGCCGTCACCGTCCAGCTCGACCAGGCCGAGGCCACGGCGGCCGCGCAGAACCGGCTGATCGTCCAGGGCGGCACGCCGTCCGCCCCGCTCAACGGGCTCCAGGACCGGTACGGATTCGCCGCGCTGCGCTGCGCCCAGGACTCGGTGAACGGCGACAACGTCGAGTACCTGACCTTCCCGGCCGGGGCCCGGCACGTGTTCTGCTACTACTACGCGATCACCCCGCCGCCCGGCGCCGGGACCATCACCGTGGTCAAGCAGCTGGCCGACGGCTCCAACGGCCCGGGCACCTTCCGTTTCGACGGGAACGTCTCCTACGCCGACACCAACGGCGACGGCACCAACGACTTCCCGCTCACCGCCGACACCGGCAAGCCCGGTTCGATCAGCTTCGTCCGGGGCGAGACCCGGGACGGGGACGCCCCGTGGAGCTTCCAGGAGGCGAGCACCCCCGGCTGGGAGCCGCCGGCTCAGCCCAGCTGCGAGGTCGTCGACTCCCGGGGCGGCACGGGCACCAGCGCGGTGACGGCCGACTCGGCGGGCAAGGTCTCCGTCCGGCTGACCGCCGGGGACACCGTGACCTGCACCTTCACCAACCGCCGGACGGCCGGGCAGGCCCTGCTGCAGAAGCAGTCGATCGGCGGCACCGGCACCTTCGACGTCCGCCTGGACACCCCGCCCGGCTCGGCACCGATCGCGATCGGCCCGGTCACCACCGTGGCGGAGGCCACACCGGTGGACGTGGCCTCCGCCGCGGGCGCCACCGCCGGGCGGTACACGGTGCGCGAGCGCGTCCCCGCGCCCGACGGCACCGGCACCTGGCAGACGCCCGACGCCACCTGCGACGGCGTGCCCGCCCCGGTGACCCTGTTGCCGCCGAGCCCCGACGCGCCGAACGGGACCTGGACCGCCGAGCACGACCTGGCGGCGCCCGGCGGCACCACCTGCCTGCTGACCAACCGCTTCGTTCCCGGCGGGGCGATCAACGTGGAGAAGGTCACCGAGGGCGGCACCGGCACCTTCGCCTTCGCCGTCACCCCGCACCTGACAGGTCGTCCGGCCGTGGCGCGGGACGTGACCACGACCGCCACGGCCACCACCACGGCCACTGGGACCCCCGCCGCCGCCCACCCCTCGGGCAGCGACAGCGGTCCGGCGGCGAGCGGACTCAGGGTCGGCCCGGCGTACTCCTACACCGTCCAGGAACTGCTGCCCGCACCGACCGCGACCGGGCGGTGGCAACTGGCCTCGGCCGACTGCGGCGGCGGCGGGGAGCGGCCGGACCTGACGGCCGGAACGGTCGAGGTGCACCTGACCGCGGCCGCGCCGACCCCGACCTGCCGCTTCACCAACAGCTTCGTGCCGTACCCCACGCTGGACGTGACCAAGACCACCAGCGGGGACACCTCGCTCCGGCCGGCCGCCGTCCGACTGACCGTCAGCTGCGAGGACGGGACCACCGACGAACTGACGGTGGCCCCCGGCGCGGAGCAGGGCGACCTGCCCCGGCACACCTTCGCCGCCGCCACCCGCTGCACGGTGGCCGAACCTCGGACCGGGGCCGCCGACGCCGCCGCGGTGACCACCTGGGCGAGGCTCCGGGTGGACGGTGAGCCCGACCGGCCGCTGATCCTGGGGACACCGTTCGAACTGACGGACGGCCGGGCCACCCGGGTGCTGGTCGGCAACGACTTCGCGCTGCCCACGCCGCCGCCGAGCGGCCCCTCCGGGCCGGCCGGCGGACCGACCCCGCCCGCCTCGGCCCCGCCCGTTCCCGCGCCGCCCGCTCCCCCGGCCGCCCCGGCCACCCCGCCCGCCGGGGACCTGCCGGGCACCGGACTGCCCGGGCCGCTGCTGCTGGCCGCCGTGGTCGCGGTGCCGCTGCTGGCAGCCGGGGCCGTGCTGGCGGCGGCCTCCAGGCGGAGCCGAAACTAATAGAACACTTTTTCGAACATGGGCGTACGCTGGGGCCATGCACTTCCAGGGATCACTGCTCAGCGCCGACACCCCGGCCCCCGGCCCGCTCGACGGCATCCGGCGGACGGAGCTGGCGCACGGCGCCTGGGTGGACGTCCGGCCGGGGTGGCTGAGCGGGGCCGACGCGGTGTTCGAACGGCTGGCGGACGGGGTGCCCTGGCGGGCCGAGCGGCGCGAGATGTACGAGCGGGTGGTCGCGGTGCCGCGGCTGCTGGCCTCGTACGGGGCCGGGGCCGAGCTGCCCGATCCGGTGCTGGCGCAGATGCGGGACGCGCTGAACGCGCACTACCGGGAGGAGCTCGGCGAGGAGTTCGTCTCCGCCGGGCTCTGCCTCTACCGGGACGGCGAGGACAGCGTGGCCTGGCACGGCGACCGGTTCGGGCGCGGGCGGACCGACGACACGATGGTGGCGATCGTCTCGGTCGGCGAACCGCGCGCCCTGCTGCTGCGGCCCGCCGGGGGTGGCGGGCCCACGCTGCGTCACCTGCTGGGCCACGGGGACCTGCTGGTGATGGGCGGCTCCTGCCAGCGGACCTGGGACCACGCCGTGCCCAAGACCGCCCGGCCGGTCGGACCTCGGATCTCGATCCAGTACCGGCCGCGCGGGGTGGGGTGACGGGTGCTCAGGTGACAGGTGCTCAGGTGACGGGTGCTCAGTCCTTGACCGCGCCTCCCAGCCCCGAGACCAGGTGACGCTGGACCAGGACGAAGAAGGCCAGCACCGGCAGGGTCATCAGGGTGGAGGCCGCCATGATGCCGCCCCAGTCGTTCTCGTCCGGCTTGAAGAAGACCATCAGCGCGGCCGGGAGGGTCTGGTGGTCGGTGTCCAGGATCAGGGTCCGGGCGAACACGAAGTCGTTCCAGGCCATGATGAAGGAGAACACCGAGGTGGCCGCCAACCCCGGTGCCACCAACGGGAAGAGGATCCGCCACAGGATGGTGAAGCGGCTCGCCCCGTCCAGCCGGGCCGCCTCCTCCAGCGACTCCGGCACCGCCGCCACGAAGCCCCGGAGCATCCAGACCGCGAACGGCAGCGAGAAGGCCAGGTTCACCAGCATCAGCGAGCCGAGCGTGGACAGGCCCAGCCCCGGGGCCACCGTGCCCAGGTCGCGGATCAGGAAGAACAGCGGGATGGTCAGCGCCTCGATCGGCACCATCTGCGCCACCAGGAACATCACCAGCACGGTGGTGCGGAAGCGGAACCTGAACCGGCTCAGCGCCACCGCCGCCAGGAAGGCCACCCCGGCCGAGAGCACCACCACGACCACGGCGACCAGCAGGCTGTTCAGGAAGTACCGGCCGAAGCCGCTCACCCCGAGCGCGTCCCGGAAGTTGTCCAGCGTCGGTGCCCAGGTCCACGGCCGGGGGTGGGCGGAGGTGAGCTCGCCGTCCGGCTTGAAGGCGGAGAGCACCATCCAGTAGAGCGGGAAGGCGGTGACCAGACCGGCGAGCACCGCAAGGGAGTTGGCGATCCTCCGGGATCCCTTCTGCGTGGTCCGCGTGGTCACAGTTCCTCCCCGGAGCGCCGCAGGGCGCGGATGTAGAGCGCCGTGATCGCCAGCAGGATCAGCGTCATCAGCACGCCGATCGCCGCGCCCAGGCTGTAGTCGGAGGCCGCGAAGGCCTCCTGGTAGGCGTAGACGTTGAGCACCAGGTTCTGGCCGGCGATGCCGCCGCCGCTGGTCATCACGTAGATCTGGGTGAAGACCTTGAAGTCCCAGATCACCGACTGGATCACCACGATCACCAGCAGCGGCCGGAGCATCGGCAGCATCACCAGCCGGGCGGTGGTGAAGGTGGAGGCACCGTCGAGCCGGGCCGCCTCCAGCACCGAGTCCGGGATGGCCTGGATGCCCGCGTAGAGGGTGATCATCACGAACGGGAAGGAGTGCCAGACCACGACGGCGCCGACCACCGCGAAGGCGGGCCACTTGTCGTACATCCAGTTGTGCCCGGCCATGCCCAGGACGTCGTTCACCAGACCGGAGTTGGTGTCCAGCAGGAAGAGCCAGACGGTGGAGCCGGTCATCGCCGGGGCGGCCCAGGCGCCGAGCGCCGCGAACATCAGGAACAGCTTGGAGCGCCGGCCGACCCTGGTCAGCAGCACCGCCAGCGCGCCGCCCACCGCGAGGGTGGCGACCACGCAGCCGCCCGCGAAGACCAGGGTCTGCGCCAGCACCTCCCAGAACTGCGACTTGCCGAGCAGCTCGGTGTAGTTGGCCAGGCCGACGAAGGCGGCCGGCACCCCGCCGCTGGCCTGCGGCTGGCCGAAGTCCAGCACCGAGAGCAGGCCGAGCTGGTAGAGCGGGTAGCCGAACAGCGGCAGCAGCACCAGCGCGGCGGGCAGCAGCAGCCAGATCGGGGTCAGAACCCGCTTGCGCCTGACGGTGATCGGCGCCTTCGCGGGCGTGGCTGCGGTCAGCGTGTCACTTGCCATCGAAGGCGGCGTTCATCGCGCTGGCGGCCTCGGCGGTGGCGGTGTTGACGTCCGCCTTGCCGGTGATCACCTTCTGCAGCATGGTCGGCACCACCGCCTGGGCGTCGATCTTCGCCCAGGCCTGGTCCTTGGGCACGAACTTGGTGCCCGCCGCGATGGTGTCGGTGAAGGGCTTGAGCCACGGCTCCTTGGCCACCACCTCGGCGCGGGCGCTGGTCAGCGTCGGCAGCGTGCCCATCGCGTCGAAGAGCGCCAGCTGGTGCTTCTTGCCGCCCAGGGTCTTGAGGAAGTCCGCTGCCAGCGTGCGGTGCTGGGTCGACTTGAGGACGCCCAGGTCGTTGCCGCCGGAGAACGCGGGGGCGATCGAGCCGGCCGTCGCACCGGGCAGCGGCACCACCGCGTACTTGCCCTTGGCCGCGCCCGCCTCCACCGCGCTGCGCGAGGAGTTGGGCAGGATCGCCATGCCCGCGGTGCCGGAGGCGAAGGCCTCCACCGTCTTGCCGCCGGTCAGGTCGGCACAGCGCTGGGCCGGACAGATCGCGTCGGTGAACAGGTCGGTGTAGGCCTTCACCCCGGCGCGGGAGCCCTGGGAGTCCACCGCCGCCGCGTACTTGGCACCGGGCTTGGCCGCCAGGTCGCCGCCGTTCGCCCAGAGGAAGGGGAGGGCGCCGAAGGTGTACTTGCCGCCGACCGCGATACCCAGCAGGTCGGGCTTGGCGGCCCTCACCTTCGTTGCGGCGTCGGCGAGTTCGGCGTAGCTGGTCGGGGGCTTCAGGCCGAGCTCGGTGAAGACGTCGGTGCGGTAGTAGAGCGCCCGCACGCCCAGCCACCAGGGCAGGCCGTAGGTCTTGCCGTCCACCACGGCGGTGTCCCGCAGGTCGGCCGGGAGGTCGCCGCCCTCGGACCAGCCCGCCAGCTCGGAGGTCAGGTCCGCCAGGCCGCCGGCCGCGACGTAGCCGAACAGGTCGGTGTTGCCGAACTCCACCACGTCCGGCGCGCTGGCCGGGTCGTTGAAGGCGCCCTTCATCTTCTCGGCGCGCGGGCCGGCGTCGGTCGGGATGTAGGACACCTCGACGTCGGAGCCGGGGTGGGCGGCCTTGAAGTCCGCCACGGCGGCCGCGATCACCTTCTCCTTCGGGGCCCGGTTGGCCTCGTCGTAGAGCCAGACCTTCAGGGTGCCGGTCTGCTGGTCGGCCGACTTGGTGCTGGAGGCGGTGCCCGGCGCGCAGGCGGCCAACACGGCACCGGCAGCGGCGAACAGGACGAGACGGGACAGCTTCACGGAACCCCCTCGGGAGGTGGTAGAGCGGTGGTAGGGCAGGTGAGCGGTGACGGTAGGAAGCCGCCCGGCGTGGCGGCAAGACGCCCCGGCGAATGTTGTGCAGTGCAAAACTGTGTGCCGCGTAGCTGGTACGCCGTCGGTGCTTGGCGTACGGTCCGTTGAATCCGACGGTCCGTTCATGGGTCGTTCATGGGGATTTCTTGATGCGCCTGAGGAGGGCCGGTGGAGGTCACGCAGCGGAACCAGTCCGCCTCGCTGCGCCGGGCGCTCGCTGTGCTGGAGCACGTCCGGGACCACGCCGGCGGCTCCACCGGGCTCTCGCTCACGGCGGTCGCGGAGGCGCTGGGCCTGTCCAAGAGCACCGTGCTACGACTGGCCGAACCACTGCTCGACTCCCAACTCCTCAGCCGGGAACGGGAGTCGGGGCACTTCCGGCTCGGCCCCGGCGCGCTGATGCTGGGCCAGTCCTACCTCTCCGGGCTCGACCTGCGCACCGTCGCCGCCGAACAGGCGCACCGGCTGATGCACGAGGTCGGCGGCACCGTGCACCTGTGCGTGCCGGACCCGCCGCACGTGGTCTACATCGACAAGGTGGAGAACGAGACCGCCGTCCGGATGGCCTCCCGGATCGGCAGCCGCGCGCCGATGTACCGCACCGCCGTCGGCAAGGCCATGCTGGCCTGGCTGCCGGAGGAGGCCTTCACGGCGGTGGTGGCCGCCGGACTGCCGCCGAGCACCACCCGCACCCTCACCGAACCGGCCTCGCTGCGGGCCGAGTTGGCGCGGATCCGGGCCCGCGGCTACGCCGTGGACGACCGGGAGAACGAGCCCGAGGTGCGGTGCGTGGCCGCGCCCGTCTTCGACCACACCGACACCGTCGCCGGGGCGCTCTCGGTCTCCGGGCTGACCTCGCGGGTGACGGCGGCCCGGGTGCGCGTCCTCGGGCCCGCGGTGGCGGCCGCCGCGCTGCGGGTCTCGCGGGCGCTGGGGTCCTCGCGGCACTGAGCGGCCGGCCCCGGGGCCCTCCGGGGCGCTGCGGCGCGCTGCGCGCCACGCCCGGGCGGACAAGGCATTTGCCCATCGGGGTGGGCCCGGGGCAGACTCGACGGGACGGACCGGCACGGGCCTCACGCCCTGCCGTGCACACCCACCCGTGTCGACGAGCGATCCCGTCGGCGGACGATCCCGAGGGGAGGCAAGCCATGCGCAACGAACCTCCCAGTCCCGGCTTCCTCCCCGTCGCTCACTGATCGTTTCCCGTAGCACCCCGCACCCCCGTGCCCGCGCCCCGTCGGCGCGCGCCCCGGTGCGGGCGGAGGTCGTTCCGCCATGTCGTTCTTCCGTACCCCCGCTCCGTCCACCCGCCGCCGCTTCTCGCTGACCGACGTCACCGTCGCGGCCGGCGTGCTGCTGCTGTTCTACGCCGCACTGCGCGTGGGACACGGCACCACCGTCTCCTTCACGCCGGGCGAGAAGCTCGGCATCGACACCGATCCGGCCCGGCTGCCGTACTACGCGGCGCGCAGCCTGCTGCGGATGTTCGCCGCACTGGCCGCCGCCGTGGTCTTCACCTTCGTCTTCGCCTACGCCGCCGCGCGCAGCCGACGGCTCGGCAAGGTGCTGGTCCCGGCGCTGGACATCCTCCAGTCGGTGCCGGTGCTCGGCTTCCTGACCGTGGCGGTGACCGGCTTCCTGGCACTCTTCCCCGGCTCGATGCTCGGGCCGGAGTGCGCGGCCGTGTTCGCCGTCTTCACCTCGCAGGCCTGGAACATGACCTTCGCGTTCCACCGCTCGCTGACCTCGCTGCCGCGCGAACTCGACGAGCTGTCACGGTCGTTCGGCTTCACGCGGTGGATGCGGTTCTGGAAGGTCGAGCTGCCCTCCGGGACGATCGACCTGGTCTGGAACGGCATGATGAGCTTCGGCGGCGGCTGGTTCTTCCTGGTCGCCTCCGAGATGATCGCCGTCGGCGGCCAGGACTACGCCCTGCCGGGCGTCGGCTCCTACGCCGGGGCCGCGATCGCCGAGGGCGATCTGGGCAAGGTCGGCTGGGCGGTGCTCGCGATGGCCGTGATGGTGACCGGGGTGAACTTCCTCTTCTGGCGCCCGCTCACCGCCTGGGCCGAGCGCTTCAAGAACGAGCAGTCGGGCAGCCGCGAGCCGCAGCGCTCGGCCGTCCTGGAGCTGCTTCGACGCTCCAACTGGCCTGCACTGCTGGGTCGTTGGCTTCGCCCGGTGGGGCAGTTCTGCTCCCGTGCCGGGCGGGTGTTCGGCGTCGACGACCGGCCGCTGCGGGTCGCCCCGACGCGCCGCCGGGCCGGGGACCTGGCCTTCGGCGTGGTCACCGGCGGCCTGATCGCCTGGGGCCTGTACGACCTCGGCTCCTACCTGCACCGGAGCACCGGGCTGAGCGTGCTCGGAGAGCCGCTGCTGCTCGGACTGGCCACCCTGGCCCGGGTGGTGGTGCTGGTGGCGGCCGCGACGGTGGTCTGGGTGCCGGTCGGCGTGTGGATCGGCGGCTCGCCGAGGCGGACCCGGATCGCCCAGCCGGTGGTCCAGGTGCTCGCCTCCTTCCCCGCCAACTTCCTCTTCCCGCTGGCGGTCTGGTTCTTCCTCAGGACCGGTCTCTCGCTGGACGTCGGCGGCGTGCTGCTGATGGCACTCGGCGCCCAGTGGTACATCCTCTTCAACACCATCGCCGGGGCGATGGCCATCCCCGCCGACCTGCGCGAGGCGATGGACGACCTGGGTGTCCGCGGCGTCCGGCGCTGGCGGCGGCTGATCCTCCCGGCCGTCTTCCCCTCCTACGTCACCGGCGGCATCACCGCCTCGGGCGGCGCCTGGAACGCCTCGATCGTCTCCGAGGTGGTCACCTTCGGCGCCACCACCCTCACCGCGACCGGCCTCGGCGCGTACATCGCGCAGGCCACCTCGGCCGGGGACTTCCCGCGCCTGCTGGCCGGGGTCGCCGTGATGAGCCTGTACGTGATCGTGCTCAACCGCGTGGTCTGGCAGCCGCTGCACCGGCTCGCCCGGGTCCGCTACGCCCTCTGAACCTCGCTTTCCGCTTGGAGCTTCCGATGAACCTCAACCTGCTGCGTCCGCGCCGTCCCACCACTGCCCCGGCTCCGGCCACCGATGGTGAACTCCTCCTCGAAGCGGTCGAGTTGACCAAGACCTACGCCGGCTCCGACGGCGAGCTGCCCGTGCTCGGCGGCATCGACCTGGAGATCCGGGCCGGCGAGGTCGTCGCCCTGCTCGGCCGCTCCGGCTCGGGCAAGTCCACCCTGCTGCGCTGCCTGGCCGGGCTGATCGCTCCCAGCTCCGGCAGCGTCCACTACCGCGGCACCCCGCTGAACGGGGCCAACCCCGGGACGGCGATGGTGTTCCAGACCTTCGCCCTGCTGCCCTGGCTGACGGTGCAGCAGAACGTCGAACTCGGCCTGGAGGCGAGGGGGTCGGCGGCGGGCGAGCGGGCCGAGGCCGCCCGCCGGGCCATCGACCTGGTCGGCCTGGACGGCTTCGAGGCCGCCTACCCCAAGGAGCTCTCCGGCGGCATGCGCCAACGGGTAGGCTTCGCACGGGCGTTGGTGGTCGAGCCGGACGTGCTGATGATGGACGAGCCGTTCTCCGCCCTGGACGTGCTGACCGCCGAGAACCTGCGCGGCGAGCTGATGGAGCTCTGGGAGTCCGGCACCTTCCCCACCCGGGCGATGGTCCTGGTCACCCACAACATCGAGGAGGCCGTCCTGATGGCCGACCGGGTCGTCGTGCTCGGCTCCCGCCCGTACGGCACCGTCCGCGCCGTCTTCGAGCCCGGCGCCGAACTCGGCCCCGGCCGCTCCCGCGACCGCGGCTCCGCCGCGTTCCAGTCCCTGGTCGACCAGGTCTACCGGACCCTCACCGGCCGCGACGCCGCCGTCCCCTCCCCCGCCCTCGCCGAGCCCGCTCCGCGCACCACCGCCAACACCCCGCTCCCGTCGGCGGGCGTCGACGGCCTCTCCGGGCTCGCCGAACTGGTCGCCCACGCGGGCGGGCGCTGCGACCTGGCCGACCTCGCCGACGACCTCGGCCTGGAGGCGGACGACCTGCTCCCGCTGGTCGACGCACTCGACCTGCTCGGCTTCGCCGCCGTCGACGGCGACTCGCTCCGCCTCACCGAGCACGGCAGCGCCTTCGCCGCCGCCACCGTCCAGACCTCCAAGGCCCTGTTCGCCACCGCCGCGATCACCGTCCCGCTGATCCGCCTGATCAGCGCCAGCCTCCGCCAGTCCCCCGACGGCACCCTCCGGGCCGGCTTCTTCCGCGACCTGCTCGCCCACCACTACACCCGCGAGCAGACCGACCGGCAGCTCGCCACCGCCACCGACTGGGGCCGGTACGCCGAACTCTTCACCTACTCAGCCGACCGGGAGGAGTACCGGCTCGACACCTGAGCGTCCGTCACTCCCGCAGGCCGTCCGCGACCGCCGCCACCTGCTCCGGCGCGAGCGGACGACCCGCCAGGAGGAGGGTCCACTGCCGGCGCTCGTCCCGCCAACGCTCCAGGTACGTCGCCGGGCCGTCGCCACCCGGACGGGTGGTGCTGCGCACTCGCCGGGCCGGGGCCAGGCACCGGACGGCCGCCCCGGCGCCCCGGCTGGCCGGCTGGCCGGCTGCCCCGCTGCCCCGCTGCCCCGCTGCCCCGCTGCCCACGGGAGCTGACACCGGGTGGGCGGGAATGGCGGGTGGGTGTGCAGACTTCTCGGTAGAACGTACGGAGTTCCGGCCCGGTACGCGTGCCGCGGTGCGCGGACGAGGTGGGCCGGGCGAGAGAGGACTGGTGACCCATGGGCACCCCCGTCGACCAGCTGGTGGACCTGCTCGACCTGGAGCAGATCGAGCTCAACATATTCCGGGGACGCAGCCCGGAGGAGGCCCTGCAGCGGACCTTCGGCGGCCAGGTGGCGGGCCAGGCCCTGGTGGCGGCGGGGCGCACGGTGGACGGTGACCGCCCCGTGCACTCGCTGCACGCCTACTTCCTGCGCCCCGGTGTGCCCGGCGTGCCGATCGTCTACCAGGTGGACCGGATCCGCGACGGCCGCTCGTTCACCACCCGGCGGGTGCTCGGCATCCAGCAGGGCCGCAGCATCTTCGCCCTGACCGCCGACTTCCACGTCCCCGAGGAGGGCGGGATCGAGCACCAGGAGGCGATGCCGGTCGTACCCGGGCCGGAGGAGGTGCCGAGCGCGCTGGACGAGGTGGGCCAGAAGCTGGGTGAGCTGCCCCCCTTCATCAGCCGCCGCCAGCCCTTCGACATCCGGTACGTGGACCGGCTGCGCTGGAGCAAGGAGGAGCTGGTCGGGGTCGAGCCGCGCAGCGGGGTCTGGCTGAAGACCAACGGCGCGCTGCCCGACGACCCGCTGATCCACGTCTGCGCGCTCACCTACGCCAGCGACATGACCCTGCTGGACGCCGTCCGGGCCCCGGTCGAGCCGCTCTGGGGCGTGCGGAACTTCGACATGGCCTCGCTGGACCACGCGATGTGGTTCCACCGGCCGTTCCGCGCCGACGAGTGGCTGCTGTACCAGCAGGAGTCCCCGATCGCGCACGGCGCGCGCGGGCTGGCGCGGGGTCAGATCTACGACCGGAGCGGGCAGCTGGTGGTGTCGGTGATGCAGGAGGGCCTGTTCCGTCCGCTCGCGAGCCGCAAGGCCTGACGGGGCGGGAGTGTTGCACGACGGTTCGGCACTGTTGCCGGCCGTCACGCGCCGTTGCGGAACCATGTCGATCACGCACGGCCGGAAGACCCGGGGTACGGTTCGCGTTCGACCTTGAGCACGGGCCTGAGCTTGCTTGGGCTTGAGCACGAGCACGAGCACGAACACGAGCACGAGAGCCGTACCCCGGCGCTCCGGCCACTCCCGGACCCGGGCCACGTCCCCGGCGCCCGCCCGTATCCCGGGCCGGGCCCGGCGATCCGAGGGAGGAAGCCGACATGACCGACACCGCCGCCCAGGAGTGGGAGCACTGGACGGAGCGCCGCGCCGCGAGCGTCAGCGCCCCGCACGGCGCACTCGCCCTCACCGGCACCCACTGGCTGGAGCCCGAGCCCGCCGAGGTACCCGGCCTGCCCGGCCGCTGGTGGGCCGTGGACGGGGCGGTGCACGTCGAGGCGACCGCCGCTGACGGACTGTCCGTCGAGGGCGCCGGGGGCGGGCCGGTGGACGGCGTCCGCCGCCTCACCCCCGACACCTCCCCCGGCGCCGACCTGCTGACGCTCGGTGAGGTGCTGCTCGTCCCGATCGAGCGCGAGGGCGAGCTCGCGCTGCGGGTCTTCGACCCGGAGTCGGAGGGGCGGATCGGCTTCGCCGGGATCTCCGCGTTCCCGTACTCGCCGGACTGGGCGGTCCCCGCCGTCTTCACCCCGTTCGAGCAGGACGAGGACGTCCTGGTGGAGAACGCGGACGGCCGCGAGCGCCCGCTCGCCACCAGCGGCCAGATCGCCTTCCAGCTGGCCGGCGAACCGCACACCCTCACCGTCGGCCGCTCCGGCGACCAGCTCAGCGGCGTGATCGCGGACGCCGGCAGCGGCCGGGAGAGCTACCGCTTCCGCTTCATCACCCTGCCCGCCCCCGACGAGGAGGGCCGCACCGTGCTCGACCTCAACCGGGCCTACCTGCCGCCGTGCGCCTTCGCCGACCACTTCATCTGCCCGTTCCCGCCGCCGGGTAACCGGCTGCCGCTGGTGGTCGAGGCGGGCGAGAAGCAGGTCCTGACGAAGTAGCGGCGGGTTCGCGGGCCCGCCTGGGCGCTGTCCTGGCACTGTCTGGGCCACTGCCTGGGCAGTGCCTGCGGGCCTCGTCACACCGGCGAAATCCGTTCGTCCACGGGCTGCGGGGTAGGTGAGGATGAAGCGCGTGTCGACGCATCCCACCTCCTCGCAGTCCGTGCCCCCGCCACCCGACGAACAGTCCGCGCCTGACGGACCGTCCGCGCCCGGCCGGCCGAGCGCTGCCGTCACCGCCGAGACTGCCGCCCCGGGACGGTGGCAACGGCTGCGGCGGTCCGCCTTCGCCGACCTCAGCCCGCTGCGCGAGCACCCCGACTACCGGCGGCTGTGGACCGGCCAGGCGGTCTCCGCCATCGGCCAGCAGATGACCGCGGTGGCGGTCTCGGTCCAGGTCTTCCAGCTCACCGAATCCACCTTCGCCACCGGCCTGGTCGGCCTCTTCTCCCTCGTCCCGCTGGTCGTGCTCGGCCTCTTCGGCGGGGCCATCGCCGACACCGTCGACCGCCGCCTGCTCGGCCTCTTCGGCTCCGCCGGACTGGCCGTCACCTCCGCCGTGCTCGCCGTCCAGGCCCTGCTCGACCTCCGCTCGGTGCCCCTGCTCTACGCGATGGTCGCGGTGCAGGCCGGCTTCTTCGCCCTCAGCTCACCCGCCCGCTCGGCCATGATCCCCCGCCTGGTGCCGTCCCATCAGCTCCCGGCCGCCAACGCCCTCGGCAGCATGAGCATGAACCTCGGCACCACCGTCGGCCCGCTGGTCGGCGGCCTCCTGATCGGCACCCTCGGCGTCCAGTCCGCCTACCTCGTCGACACCGTCGCCTTCAGCGGCGTCCTCTACGCCATGTGGCGACTCCCCGCGATGCTCCCCGGCGACGGCACCAGCGCGTCCGGCACGGCGAAGAAGCGCGCCTCCGTCCTCGACGGCCTCCGCTTCCTGCGCAGCCGCCCCAACCTCCGCACCAGCTTCGTCGCCGACCTCATAGCGATGATCCTCGCCTCACCCCGCGCCCTCTTCCCCGCGATCGCCGTCGGCGTCTACCACGGCGGCCCCGGTACGGTCGGCCTGCTGGTCACCGCCGCCGCGGCCGGCGCCCTCACCGGCGCGCTGTTCTCCGGCTGGGTCTCCCGGGTCCACCGCCACGGCACCGCCATCATCGCCGGAGTCGCCGCCTGGGGCCTCGCCATCGCCGCCTTCGGCCTCACCACCCACCTCTGGCTCGGCCTGCTCGCCCTCGCCGCCGCCGGAGCCGCCGACTCGGTCAGCATGATCTTCCGCAACACCATCCTCCAGGTCGGCGCCCCCGACGACATGCGCGGCCGACTCCAAGGAGTCTTCATCGTCGTCGTCGCCGGCGGCCCCCGCCTCGGCGACTTCTTCGCCGGCACCACCGCCTCCCTCACCTCCACCACCACCGCCCTCCTCATCGGCGGCCTCGCCTGCATCGCCGCCGTCCTCCTCCTCGCCGCCCTCCGCCCCGCCTTCCTCCACTACGACGCCCGCCACCCCACCCCCTGACCTGCACGGCACCACCACCGCCGTCCCCGGAAACCTGGCAGCGAGCACCCCTCCGCGTGCTGTATTGTTTTCCACGTCGCCGGGACACCGGGGACGAGGTCGGAGAGCAGAAGCCGCAAGGCCGAAGCATTCGGACCACGGGACGTGGCGCAGCTTGGTAGCGCACTTGACTGGGGGTCAAGGGGTCGCAGGTTCAAATCCTGTCGTCCCGACAGCGATGTCGGAAGCCCCGCTGACTGGACGAACGTCCAGTTCAGCGGGGCTTTTTCGTGTTTTGACGCGGCGTCAGCGGACCAGCCGCAGGTCCCGTCCGTTGGAGGGCTGCGGGACCAGCGCGGGACCAACTGCCTCCCGCTGGCCGCTCAGGTGAGCGCTCAGGGCCTCCCCCGCCCGGTCGATCGACTGCTGATCCGGGTGGAGGTACCGCTGAGTGGTCGTCAGCGATCCGTGCCCGGCGATCTTCCGCAGGACGTGCACCGGGACGCCGGCGTCGGCCATCCACGTCAGGCCGGTGTGGCGGAGGTCGTGGCGGCGCAGGTGCTCGTAGCCGAGGCTGACGACCACCTCGTCCCAGTGGGTGGCGTCGCGGAGGACCGCCGTGGTGATCCGGCCGCCCCGGGGCCCGGTGAAGAGCCGGGCCATCGGGTCCTTGCTGATCACCGCGAGGCGGCTGGCCACCAGCTCCCGGATCTCCGGGATCAACGGCACCGTGCGCCGGCGCTTGCCCTTGGTCCCCTTGTCCACCAGCCCGCCGGGCGCGGTGGTGGTCTGGCGGCACAGGTCCCAGGTCCAGCGGTCGGGGTCGATGTCCTTGCGGCGCACGCCGGAGACCTCGCCGATCCGGGCCGCGGTACAGGCGGAGAAGCGCACCACGTCGCCCCAGCCGCCGAACTCGCCGTGTGAGCGCAGCACCAGGGCGTTCGCGAGCGTGTCGAGCGCGTCCCAGTCCTTCAGCGCCAGGGAGCGGGGGTCGTTCAGCTCGTCCTCGGCCTTCTGGTACTCGCGCTGCCAGCCGCTGACCCTGGCCGGGTTGATCTCGATCAGGCCGTCCCGGACCGCCTGCTCCATGACGCGGACGAGCATGGCGAGGGTGTTCTTCACCGTCGAGCGGCCGGCCTCGTCAGCGATCCACCCGTAGACGGCGCGGTCGACCACGCCGTTGGTGATCGCGGTCGGCAGGATGTGGCCGATCGTCGGCACGATCCGCAGGCGCCACCCCGCGAGGTACGGGTCATGGGTCTTCAACTCCGTTCCTCGAAGGGCCAGTTCCATCACCGACTCGCCGTACTCGGCGAGCGTCAGCGTGGCCGTGTCCGGGGTGACCCCGCGAGACGCGAGCCGCAGCATGTCGTCGATCCACTGCTCGGCCGCCTCGCTCGTCGGATGCATCTCCGACCGGCCGGGCCGCGCACCGGTGGCCGGGTCGGTCCAGCGGACCCGGGCACGGTACGGGTTCGTGTACTGGGGCCGATACTCGATGTCGGTCGAGAGCTTGACCCCGATCGGCGGGAGCTGCTGGGGCATCAGGCAGCCTCTCCGGGGACGACGCGGCGAGAGCGCAGCCACTCCTGCACATCGGGGATGCTGTACGACGTGACACGGCTGCTCATCCGCACGAAGGGTGGCCCCTCGGGCGGCGTCGACGTCCGCCAACGGCGGAGGGTCGACGGGTCAACGTCGATCAGCTCGGCCACTTCCTCCGTGGTGTACCAGCCGCCGTGGAGCAGGCCACCCTGCTGCCCAGCCTCAGGTCGATTGCGCGTCAGCATCTTAGGCAGGACAACGGCCTGGTCTATCGTCAGCGTCGAGTCGGACAACCTGGCGTTCCTCGACGTGGTTGCAGAGCTCTGGCGGATTGTCGAGGTGTGTACGGGCATGACCTCACCCTTGTTCTCTGAGGGCCGCTACTTCCGCTACTCCGCTACCTCGCAGGTCAGCGGGAGTGTGGCGGTAGCGGATGGGGTAGCGGTAGCGGATAGCGCTGGTCAGCCGAGGGTGGCGAGGTCGGCCCGGTCGAGGGTGTCGGGGGCGGTCTCGGTTGCTGCTGCCGCTACCTCTTCCGCTACGGGAAAGCTCAGGTCGTGTCGGGCTCGGCGGCCGACGGCGAGGGCGAGAGCTCGTCGCGGCTCTCCGGGGTGAAGGCGTCGCGGCGGGCGAGGGTCACTGACAGAGGCAGGCCCAGCCGCTCGGCCGCGCGTCGGCGGACACGCACCTGTGATGGGGTCCGGGGGCGGAACGAAGGGAGCCGCGAGCAGCCACAGCCGGGGCGGTGGTCGTAGGTCAGCCCCTCCGCGAGCACGGTGGCCACGACGGACCACGCCTTCACGTCGCGTCGCCGGGGCGCGGCGAAGTCGTAGCCCGCGAAGACGAGCTCCTGACGACAGCCAGGACAGGTGCGCTTCCGGATCGGCCACGTGCTGCCCTTGAAGGAGAGCCGGCACTCGACGCACACGTAGTGCCGGAAGGCGCCGTTGAACGCGTGGTAGCACATGGCCAAGAGGCTACGCGTCGCCCACCGGCGGACCCAAGCGGATTCGTGGCGCCCCAGTCTGGCCAGTCAGCCGCGCATCCGCGGTCGTAGCGCGAGCGAATAGCGGGACAGCCCTAGCGCAATCAAAGCGGTCGCCGCGGGCCGCCGTGCCGAAGCACGAAGTCTCCTGGACACGATCGCCAGCGGCCCAAGGACGGCACTTTTGGCACATCACCGTGCTCCGTGCCGTCGAGGGGGCCCGGGCGTTGCCCACCACCCTGTCCCCGCTGTGGACCATGCCTGGGCACCTCGCTCAGACCGGGCCGCTGACCACGTCCGTACCCCACTTGGTCAACAACGCACGCCACTCGGTGACCTGCTCCACCTTCAACTTCCAGCGAACTTCCAGCCTTTGGACGGCCCTGCAAGGAGCATCCCAGCGTGCTGGCATGACCGTCCGCGTCTACCTCGACACCAGAGCAGCTAACAGCAACGGACAGCACTGGTCACCGACCACCGTTAAGGTCGCCACGCACCTCAAGCCCGCTGCGGTCTGGCGGACCCGGGAGTTCGACGGCAGCTACGTGCGAAACCACGCAAAGCTCCTTGCGCTCGACCACCGCTTCCTGCTCGTGACCAGCGCGAACTTCTCTTGGAGCGCGGAGAACAACAATGTCGAGTTCAGCGTCCTCATCGACAACCCGAGCCTCACTGAAACCGTGGAACGAGAACTGTTCGAGGCAGAAGGGGTGTTGTACGAGCAGGCCTCAACTGCATGACGGTCGCGTTCAGATGCAGAGCACTGGCCGAGTGACCCTGAGGGTAAGACGGAATGCGCCAGCATTTCGGCTGCGCGGACGAGGTTGCTGGCGCATCGAGCCGGTCCCGCCAGCCTGGCCGGAGCGGTCGCCGGGTCCTTGGACGGTGGACGACCGGCAGCGTTTGAAGCTCACCGGACATTGTGGCTGACGGATACTCAAGAGCCGATTGTTCGCCCAAGGCTGCGCAGCCAGGACTAGAGTGCTCGACTGAGCAGGCCAGAAGGCATCCGCACTATCCACGACCTCGGGGGGCGCCGTTCATGACCGCTGAGTCCGCCGCGACCCCGGACATCGAGGCTCTTCGTCGAGCTGAGTTGATGCGGCGGGAGCAGCGGCGCCAGGCTCGTGAGCGAGGTGAGCTTCCGAGGCTGCGTGCGCGCCGTAGGACGCTCCCAGGGGAGCCTGTCTCTACCGGGACGTGCTCTCCGGTGGCCAACGAGGAGCTGTCGAGCGAGGATGCCTTCCAAGTGAGCCTGCCAGTGCGGCTCGCGGCTGTACTCGACCGGATTGCGGCCGAGACGGGCGACCGTGACCTGAAGTTGAGGTTCCGTCAGCATGGCGGGGATGCTGCTGATCTCCTCTCAGCTGCTGCTGAGTACGTCTGGGACCTCGCAGCGCGGCTCCCGCCGCTCACTGCGCTCGGGTACCTCGTGGAGCTGACCGCCAGTGGCCTCCGACTGCTAGGGGAACGCGATCTCGTACGGGCGGAGGCGCTTAGGTCAGGGCGAGTGCCAGCACCCGCTGTTGACCCGTCGGGCGATGACGCCTGGCAACTACACCTTGAGGCGGTGGAGGCTGCCTCTCGTGGCGTGCTGTCGTCGGTGGCGTGGCAGCGCCTGGTGAGTCGGCTTCCGCTCCCGGTGATCGACGATCTGATCGACTCCGGGAAGATCCGCAAAAAGCTGCGACCTGCGGAATGGCCTGGGCCAGCCGACCGACTGCCGTATGTCCTCGCCCGGGTGGACCCCGCGGCGTTGACCAATGAACAGATCGAGACGCTGGGCTGGCAGGATGAACTGCGCCGTCGGGCACTGGTCGCCGGCGAGGGGGTACAACCGGTTGGCGGGCGGCATGATCAGTGGAGTCTGCGTTCTGCGCTTCTCGACGGTGACCTGAACGCGCTGGAAACCGTCGAGCCCTACGCCCAAGATGAGTTCCCGAGAAGCCTGGCCCAGCTCGTAAGTTCGCTTCAGGCCATACGCCGGGGCAGCGCCGTAACCCGAGATCTCGGCAACGACAAAGCGCTGTTCGGTGTGCTCGAGGACTGCATGCGGCCCGATCGACTCATAGCGGGCAACACCCCCTTCCATTACTGGGCAGGCACGCGTCGGCTGTATCGCCTGCTGGATGATCTCCACTGGGCCCTGGCAGTCGAACCCGAGACCACGGAGACCGCGAGGCGGGAGGTCATGCAGCAGGCGAGTGCCCTGCGTAACGATCACCAGGCTCGATTCGCGGAGAAGGCAGACCAGGAAGCCCGCGCGGTTCAGGCGTACTTGTGCTTCCTCTGCGCCCGTCCTGGGGATGGCGAGCAGCTCGACAAGGGTGTCGGTCTTCTGGAGGAAGTCCTCAGGCGGGGCCCGAGCCGGAACGGAGGGGCAGGCCGTTGGGGTCGCCAACGCCTGTCTGCGCTCAGTCAGTTGCTGCAGCGCCTCCGGCAGAACCGCAAGCCGCACGAGATCCTCAATCCCTATCTGGCCCTGTGCGTGGAGCACGGCTCGACGGAATGGCGACAGGGATGGCGTGACCTTCGCAAGCAGGTCCCACCGGAGCGTTTCGAGTACATCAACGGCGCCAAGGACCGCATCCAGCGCATGGAAGCCGCCCGGCGGCTGGGGACCTCGTACGAAGAGCTGTACGAGCTCCCAGTGGACGAGCGTTTCCTCTGGGTTCCGGGCGTTCGATCGCTGGATTTGCACCCGCCGATGACACCCATGGCTCGGCGCAGCCCGGACAGTACAGCCCAGGACACAGGCTGGACGGCCGTTGAAGCAGCCCGTCAGATCATCGACAGCGGACACAAGGCAAGGAACCCGCACTGATGCCTCCGAAGAAGAAGCAATCGAGGCCGGAACCGCAGCACATCGCGGCCTTCGAGGGACAGCGGTCTCGTCCCGGACCGAGCAGGCCACCGCGGCCCGCTCGGGCGGAGCCGGATCAGGGACACCAGGGCCGGGAGGTCCAGTCGCAGCCTGCCGCGGGAGATCCGGGGGAGTTCTTCGAGCGCCTCAGCGAGAAGGTGGCGCACAAGGCGCAGAAGGCGGCAGCCACGGCCGGCAGTAGCGCCACCCGGGAGATCACCCAGAAGCTGACCACGAAGCTTGACGAGGCCATCGCCGACGCGATGCGGGCCGCGGACACGGTCGGGACGATGGTTCGCAGAGAGGTTCAGGCCGCAATCGACGACACCCTGCGCAACGCTGTTATGGACGCCATGCGCATTCGGGAACAGCATCTGGCCCAGCTGGCACTGATCGACCGCGCGGTCACGGTTGCACAGGACCTGGCCGCCGTGCGGCTGCGCCTGGACGCGGAGCTCAAGCGCTCCGGTCTGATCCGAGTCATCGAAGCCGATCCTGAACTGTTCGATCTGGTCAACCCGGAAGAGTACCCGGACAGTCAGACCTTCGAGGTCATCACGCCGGCCTACGTGGAAGGCAGCACTGGCCGTGCTGTTCAGCGCGGTGAGATGCGCCGGCGCTCTGCCATGACATGGCTGGGGCCGAGTGATGCCATCACCGTTGGAGGGGAAGGACGGGAGCAGCTGTGACTTTCGGTATTGACTTCGGTACCAGCAACTCGGTGGTCGCCCGTTGGACCGGACACGGCACAGAGGTGATCCGTGTGGACAGCGAAGGACTGCCGGCCGAGTGGAACCGTCCCGGTTTCGACGAACTGTTCCCGTCTGTGGTTTCCCTTCGCGATGTTCAACGCACACTGTGCTTCGGATGGGCCGCCAAGTGTGAGACCTCTGCACCCCAGGACGCGGTCAAACGAATGCTCGCGTCCCGCCCTCGCGGCCAGGACGGGGAGCAGCGCATGGCAGGGGTGCTCACGGAGGAGCACGAGGTCTGGCTCGGCGATGAGCCGTTCCGCAGCACCGCCGTGGCTGCCGCCCTCTTCGATCAGATGCGTGTCGGCGTCAGGCGGAACCTGCGCGAGATGGATGATGCGGTCGTCACCGTGCCAGCCAACGCCACTGGGGCGGCCCGCTACCGGACCCGTGCCGCTGCACGCCTTTCGGGCATCAAGGTGAAGGCGTTGATCAACGAGCCGACTGCGGCCGCGATCAGCTACGCGCACGAATACCCCGGTGAGGGTTGCTTCCTGGTTTTCGACTGGGGCGGCGGCACCATCGACGTCACCATCCTCGAGCACTATGACGGCATCTTCGACGAGATCGCCTCGCGGGGTATCACGGCGCTGGGTGGCCTGGAGTTTGACGAGGAACTCGCCAAACTGGTGCTGACCAAGCTCGGCACCGACCCCGGACGTCTGACCAGAGCCGATGCTCGTCGGTGGCGCCGACACGTCGAGCTCACGAAGATTGCTCTTTCGCAGCCCGGCGTCGAGGAGGTCCTGTTCGACCCTCCAGGCACTCTGCCGCCAGTTGTCATTCACCGGGAGGAGTTCGAGCAGGCCGTCCAGCACCTGGTCCGCCGAGCCTTGCGACCGTTGCGTGAATGCATGGCCGATGTCGGCTTGCAGCCCGACATGCTGGACGCGGTCCTGATGATCGGTGGCACCTCGCAGATTCCTCTGGTCCGTCAGGAGGTTGAACGCACGCTGGGACGTGCTGTGGTGGATCCGGCACTATGCCACCCCATGACCGCCGTCGCCCGAGGTGCTGCTATCACCGCTGCGGAGATCGACGGGTTGGTGCCCGAGACCACGATCTCCGTCGCCACCAGCCACGACCTCGGTCTGGCTTTCGAGGCTGGCGGTCGACGAGGCTTCGCGACCGTGATACCCCGGTACTCGACGCTTCCGGCGCGCGGCAGTCGCAGTGCTCTGCCCTCGGTCCGTGGAGCTTCCAAGGTCGTCCTGGAGATCATCGAGGGTGACGGCCAGCGCGTCGCCGATGACGAGCGCACATTCCTCCTCGCGCGCCTTGAGCTACCGGTCCCGCAGCCCCGGGCCGACCCGACCGACAACGTCTTTGACGTCGACTACCGATACGACCGGGACGGCATTCTCAAGGTCAGCGCCATTGCCCGCCACAGTGGCCAGAAGATCTTCGACAGCGAACTGGATTGCTTCGGACCGGATGGCACTCCGATCGCGCAGGGCTTGGATCGGGAGCTGGAACGGCTGCAGCGCCGAGTCACCGAACCTCTGGCGACCGCTACGGCCTCAGCGCCGCGCGGCACCAGCTTGCCAGTTCATCCGTCGACGCCGCTTGATGCAGAGTCAGAGATCAACTCGCCCCGGCTGACAATCGTCGTCGATGGGCGGGGGATCATGACGGCTCACCGTGGTTCGGGGCAACGCGCACCGAGCTTCCGTCAGTTGGGCACCGCCTTGGCCGCGATCCGGAAGCGGTTCCCCGACCGTCGGACGGTGACGGTGGTCGGGACTGACATTGTTGATGCTGTTGATTACCAGGAACGTGACCTCTTGGACCGAGCGATCGAGGACGGTACCGTGATCTCCGCGACCTCGACCTCACCACACGCGGTGCTGAACGTAGCCGATCAGTTGCAGGCGCCCGTGATCTCCATGGAGGATCTGCGTCGCTATCGTCTGCCCTACCCGTGGCTGGCGGAACAGGACCGCTTCGTGCGCATCGCACGGGTGGAGCGGGAGTGGATCTTCACGTAGTCAGAGAGGTCGGGCCGCCTCCGTGCAACGAAGGGCTGGGCTGACCTGGCAGTGACCCTGACTGATAGCAACCTGTCTCGACGACGACATCAGTCGGCAAGCGGCATCAACGATGACTCGTCGGCAATGGGCACTGACAATTCACAGAAATAGAACAGAAATACGAATACAACTCGCCTGACGCCGATCCGATTCACTTCGACGAATGCCCGACAGGAGAGCTGCCGAAAGCGGAATTCCCCCCTGACCGCAACCCACAACAGCGCGGCGGCGACCGGCCACATCCCCCGCCGACACTGATCACTCGTGCTGATGACACGGATTCAAGTCCAGTGACGACGAAGGCCCTTGACCGTACGACTGTCCGGCCAACTATTGTGAACATTTGTTCGCATCATGGGATGGGAACCACCCGAACGGTCCGCAGGACGGCATGTCTGCCACGTCCTGGGGAAGACGCCTGGCTACGCGGCTGCCGGTGCGGTGAGGTGAGCGCAGATGAGCGCGAGGTTCTCCGGGTGGGAGAAGAAGATGCTGGTCGACATCGAGGCCGGGCTGCGCCAGGACCGGAAACTGGAGCGTCGGCTGCGGACGTGGCGGGCCGGGCCGTGCTGGTCGGTGTGGTGCAGCGTCCGCATGACCGTGGTCCTGGCCTTGGCGTTGCTCGTGGCATCGGTGGGCGCGTTCGTGGCGGCCGGGGCGCTGGGTCAGGGCGGACTCGTGCCGGCCGGCGCGCTGGCCGCTGTCGGTGTGGTGTGGGCGGCGCGCCGGGCCGTCACCCTGCGGGGGCTGCGTCGTCACCAGCGCACCTGAGCCCGGCGGGTGGCCGGGCGGCCTCACCCGGTGAGGGCGGCGCGCAGGTCGGTGAGGGTGTGGCTGAGGAGGCGGGAGACGTGCATCTGGGAGAGGCCGAGGCGGCGGCCTATCTCGGCCTGGGTGAGGTCGCCGGTGAAGCGCAGGGCAAGAACGGCCCGTTCGCGTTCGGGCAGGGTGGCGATCAGCGGCTTGAGGGACTGGATGTCGTCGACGGTGACGAAGGACGGGTCCTCGTGGCCGAGGCGCCGGTCGAGCGGCCCGGGGTGCTCGTCTTCGTCGTCGCCGGGGGTGTGGGCGTCGAGTGAGCCGGCGGTGCGGGCGACGGCGACCGCGATGCCGTCGGCGACGCCCTGCTCGGTCAGGCCGGTGCGTGCGGCGAGTTCGGCGTTGTCGGGCGGGCGGCCGAGGGTCTGCTCGAGTTCGTCGGTGGCCTGGGCGACCGCGAGCCGGGCTTCCTGGAGGCTGCGGGGGACGTGAACGGCCCAGGTGGTGTCGCGGAAGAAGCGGCGCATCTCCCCGAGCACGGTGGGCAGCGCGAAGGTGGCGAACTCGACGCCCCGTTCAGGGTCGAAGCGGTCGATGGCCTTGATCAGTCCGACCATGCCGGTCTGGAGGATGTCCTCCGTCGGTTCGTGGCTGCTGCGGAAGCGGCGCGCGGCGAAGCGGACCAGGGACATGTTGAGCTCGATCAGGGTGCCGCGGACGTAGGAGTACGTCTCGCTGCCCGGTTCGGCCTCGGCCAGTCGGCGGAACAGCTCCCTGGACAGCTCGCGGGCGTCACCGGTGCTCACCGTGCTCGGGTTCGCGATCATCTCGGGTGCCATCAGGTCTTCCTTCCGCAGACCCCCGTTCTTGCTCCTGCCCGGTTGGGCTGCGGGGAATCACCACAGGCCCGATGATGTGCCTACCTGGTGGCCGCTCCGGGGGATGGACCGCGCCCGTCCGGGCAGGCGCACGGCAGGGAGTGATCGCGGCAGAGGCCAGAGCGGGGTGAGGTGAGAGCAGGTGGCTTCGGATCCCACGGCTTCGTCCCGGCCGGCCGGAACGCCTTCGGTGCGTCCGGTGGAGGTCGATCTGGCGGCGGAACCGCACCCGGTCATGGTGGCGCGCCGTACGGTGCGCGGTGCCCTGGCCGTCGCCTCGGTGCCCGAGCCGGTCTGCGAGGACGCGGTGCTGGTGACCGGTGAACTGGTCGCCAACGCCGCACTGCACGGTGGCGGGCCCGGCCTGCTGAGACTGACGGTGCTGGACGACGGGGCGCTGCGCATCGAGGTGAGCGACTCCGGCCCGGGCCTTCCGCACCGCAGACCTCCCTCCCTCGGGCGGCCGGGCGGGCACGGCCTGCAGGTGGTCCAGCTGCTCAGCCGCAGCTGGGGCACCCAGCCCCTGGCGGGCGGCAAGACGGTGTGGGCCGAGATCCCGGGTGACGCCCCGCAGGCGCCGGGCGGGCCGCCGAAGGCAGGTGAGGGCGGGTGAGGTTGCGGTGAAGGAGCAGCCGGGCGGCCGTGACGGCGGGCGCGACGAGACGGCGGAGGAGCGGGCGGACCGCCGGTGGGACGAGCTGCTCCAGGAGGTGCGGATCGCCCAGACCGGTGCCCAGATCATGTTCGGCTTCCTGCTCACCGTGGCCTTCACCCCGCGCTTCGCCACCATCGACGGATTCGAGCGGGCCCTGTACGCGACGGTGGTCACCCTCGGGGCGTTCGCCGTCGGGGCACTGATCGCCCCGGCTTCCTACCACCGGCTGCTGGCCGGCGAGCACGTCAAGGCTCGGATGGTCGACGCCGCCGCCCGCCTGGTCTCGCTCGGTCTGGTGCTGCTGGCCGTCACGGTCTGCGCGGCCCTGGTCCTGCTGCTCAGGGTGGCCGGGCTGGGCTGGGCCGCCTGGGCGATCGCCGGGGGCGTGGCGGCCTGGTTCGCGCTGTGCTGGGTGCTGCTGCCGGTGAGCGTGCTGGGCCGCAAGGGCCGGTGAGCACCGGGCGGCCGCCTCTCAGGCGCGGCCGGTGAAGGCGTCAGCGAGGAGGTCCACCACGTCTTCGGCGCGGCCGCGTCGGCCGAGTGCTGCGCGTTGCCGCTCGGCGCCCGTGCCCTCGCGCAGTGTCCGCTCCAGCAGGGCGGTGACCGTGGTCAGGTCTCCGGCGGCGGCGAGCCCGGGGCCGGCGTACTCGACCAGGCGGTCCAGCAGGTGCCGTTGGTGCGTCGTCCTGCCTGACTGCGGGTCGAGGCCCTCGCCCGCGAGACCGGCGCGGGCCGCGCAGCCGTGCGCGGCCCGCAGCAGGGCGTCGGACACGGCCGGGACCGGGCGGCCCTCCAGGACGTCGCGGCGCAGCCGGGCGACCAGGCCGCGGGTGAGGCCGGCGAGCAGCACGGTGGTGTCCGGGTCGGCGCTGACGTCGGCGATCCGCACCTCCAGGGTGGGCACGTGCTCGGAGGGGCGGGCGTACCAGTAGATCATCCGGCGGTCGAGCAGCAGGCGGGAGCTCACCAGGGAGTCGGCGAGGGCCTCGTAGGCCGCGGCGTCGAGGACGGGGGTGGGGCCGACGGTGGGCCAGTGGGCCCAGCAGAGCGCGCGCCAGCTGGCGTGGCCGGTGTCCTTGCCCTGGCAGACGGGCGAGTTGGCGGCCAGGGCCTGCAGGGCCGGCAGCCAGGGCCGCAGGTGGGCGCCGAGCAGCAGGGCCTCGGGCTTGTCGCGGACGCCGAGGTGGATGTGGCAGCCGCACACGGTGCCCGTGCGGTGGTCCGCGACGGAGCCGAAGTGACGGGCCATCAGGCGGTAGCGCGGGGTGTCGGTGACCGGGACCGGGGTGGTGGCGGCGAGCGGGGCACAGCCCGAGCCGATGACGTGGCAGCCCGAGTCGGCGGCGGCCTGTGCCACCGAGTCGCGCAGCCGCAGCAGTTGGGCGCGGAGGTCGGGCAGGGTGAGGACCGGTTCGGTGCAGACCTCGATCTGGCAGGTGTAGAACTCGGCTTGGAGCAGCGCACCCAGTCCGTGCTCGCCGGCCAGCACCTCCGGGGCCCGGGCGACCGGGGCCCGGGAGTCCGGGTCGACGAGCAGGAACTCCTCCTCGACGCCGAGGGTGGGCACCATTGCCGCGCCGGCGCGGCGCCGGGGAGAGTCCGCCGGCTGCGGGGGACGGTCGGGTACCGGGTCGGCGCGGAGCCGGGTGCGGGCTTGCACGGCCACGGTGAGCCTCCGGGGACGAGCCGCGCGGGCGGACCTGGTCTGCTCCGCGGCCGCCCTGGTGGCCGGGTGGAAAGGAGTGACAGGCAGCGGTTGCCCGGGCTGCGCGGTGACAAACACTGGCCGCCGGTCTCGGGGAGCGCTGCCTGCCCGCCGGGGATGTCGGGGCGGGATGGCGGCCGACCTTGGAATCACGCACCAGCGCGGGGCGAGCGGGCACCTGCCAGGTCCAGCCCTGGACGACCCGCGCCGGTCGCGGGCGGAACCACCGACGGGCCCTTCGGGCGGAACCGCCCCGGAGGGGTGAAGGCTCGGACACTCGCCGGCTGATTGCCGCAGCCGAAGCCGGGCAGGTTGTGACCGGACCGCTTTCCCCTCCGAGAGGGGGTCCGACCATGTCCAAGCCGGCCAACACGGCACGAACCGCGAGCTCGGCCTCGCGTGCCCCGCACGGGCACCGGCCGGTGCACCGCCTCCCACCTCGGGGGCACGCCCGTCCCCCCGGTGCCGCACGGTGGTGGGAAGCGCCCTCGCGCCTCCTCGCCGCGCTCGCGACCACCGGTGGCCGACCGTCGCACGGTCGGTGAGGGCCGTGGACGTCCCGACGCGTTACGTGATCACCCTGCCGGGCCTGCCTGGCTCGCACCGCCCTCAGGAGGCGGTGATCGTCCACGCCACCGGCGAGATGAGCGAGTGGGGCCGGCCCGTCTTCGCGGCCGGGGCCTTGCGGGTCGACATCGCGGACGGCATCGCCCACGTGCTGGCCACCGCTACCGGGCCGAACGGCCACACCTGCCTGCCCGCCACTCCCCTGCTCTGACGGCGGACGGCACCACACAGCGGGGGAACGGACACAAGTCCTCGACCGGAGAAGGCAACCATGATCCTCCTTGGAGTGCTCCTGCTCATCGTCGGATTCGTCACCGGCATCTCGATCCTGTGGACGATCGGCCTGGTGCTCGTCGTCATCGGCCTGGTGCTGTGGATCGCCGGAGCCCTGGGCCACGCGGTCGGCGGCCGCAACCACTACTGGTGAATCCTTCTCCCGGAACACCCCGGACGCTGACGCACCTGCTCAGGTCCGCCACCCGTACGTAACGGGTGGCGGACCTGAGCAGGTGCGTCAGCGTCGGCCACCCCGCCGGTGCAGGCCGGTGGGCGGCGGTTCACGGTCCTTGCGACGCTGGCCGAGGACGAAGGCGGAGAGGATCACGACGACGATCAGCACGCCGGCCAGGATCAGCCACAGCGCGCTGCCGCCGGCTCCGGCGAGCTGGGTCTGCAGTGCGAAGTCCTTGATGTCCATGCCTGGCGCGTTTCCGGATCGACGACGAGGAAACATCGGCGCACGGTCGTCCGGCCGGCATCCGCTCCGCCCTGCCCGGGGTGAACCCCGCCCCGGCCGGGCAGGCGCCCGGCGGCCCGTTTCCGACAGCGTTGGCGAGGCAGTGCCGTGAACCGCCTCGGTCCAGGCGTACCGGCCCGAACCGCACCTGCTGGACTACGCCGCCAGCAAGGGCGCGATCGTCACCTTCACCCAGGGCCTGGCCCGTGAGCTCGCCCCCGGGGCGTGCGGGTCAACGCGGTGGCACCCGGCCCGGTCTGGACCCCTCTCGTCCCCGCCACCCTGCCGCCCGACCACGTCGCCGCCTTCGGCGAGCAGTCACCGCTCGGCCGACCCGCCCAACCCGCCGAGCTCGCACCGGTGTACGTCTTCCTCGCCTCCACCGGGGCGAGTTACCTGACTGGCGGGGTCGTGAACGCCACCGGCGGAGTCGCGCTCCCCTGACCGGACGTCAGCAGTCCGGTGCCGGGCGGATCGTCCGGGCGTTCGGGGCAGGGCAGCGGGCATGACACCGCCCGTGCCGGGCAGGCGCTCCATGGAGCCGGTCCGCCCGTGGGCCGGCCGGCGACCGGGAGGAGCAGAGCCACCAGAGCGATGGACTTCGAGCCCGAGGGCACGGCCGAGCGGGCCGCCGACGTGCTCGGGACGGTCGACCGCCGGGGGAAGGGTGACCTGCGCCGGTTCGAGACCTCCATCGAGGACCGCGGCACGGCCACCGAGGCCTGGCGCGGCCGCATCAGCCCCAACTGACAACCGGTACGGGCAGCACCAACACCGGCGGCCCGGACGGAACCTGAGGAGGCGTCATGCCGCGAGGATCCAGCCCCAAGCGCGAGCGCCAGTACGAGCACATCAAGGAGAGCCTGCGGGAGCGCGGGGAGAGCGAGGAGCAGGCGGAGGAGATCGCCGCCCGCACCGTCAACAAGGAACGCGCCCGGCACGGCGAGTCCAAGACCGCCAGCCGCTCCTCCACCCACGACATCTCCTCCGCCCGCCGCGGCGGACTGCGCTCCCACAGCGGTGCCAAGGGCCCGACCTACGACCAGCTGTACAACGAGGCCCGGCAGCGCAACATCAAGGGCCGCTCCACGATGAACAAGAAGCAGCTCGAACACGCCCTCGGACGCTGACCCGGGAACGACGGTGGAAGGGCCGCTCTCCGGGGTCAGAGGTCCGCGAGCGGACGGTAGGCGGCGGTGAGGCCGAGGTCCGTGATCCGCCCCAGCGGTGCGCAGCCCGCCGGAGCAGCCGGGATCAGCGGTTGGCACGGCCGACTCCGGGGATGCGGTCGCTCGCGCGCGGCATTCACCACGACGGGAGCGGGGCGCGGCCCTCACTCCTCCTGGCCGTGGGCGAGGGCGGCTTCGACGGTCTCGGTGATGGTGAACACGTCCGTGGTGCCGGTGGCCCAGAGCAGCCGGGTGATGCGCTCGCCGACCCCGGCGACCACGAGGTCGACTCCGGCGGTGGCAGCGGCCGTGCGGGTTTTCAGCAGGGCGTTGAGGCCGGCCGAGTCGCAGTAGCCGACCCCGCTCATGTCGACGACCAGGCGGGACGGCCGGGCCTCCAGGGCCCGGGTGAGGACGTCCTCCAACGCGGCCCCCTCGTCCAGGTCGATCTCCCCGGCCAGGTGCACGACCGTGGCGCCGTCGGCGGTGCTGTCCTCGGTGATCGTCAACTGGAGCGGCGGGGACCAGCCCTCGGAGTGCGGGGTGATGTGCGAGGGGTCCATCAGCGCGCTCCCCTCAAGGGACGAGTCGGCGCCGTGCCGGGGCCGGGCCGTGCTCCACCGGATCGGCCCGGGCAGGGTCCGCCCGTGTGCTGCCGGGCCCGCCGGGCGAGGTCAGAGGTGCTCGTCACGCTCATCTCGGTCACCACCGGGAGGGAGAGGGAGCCGGACCGGAGCAGAAGAACCACCGTGGCCGGAATCGTCGAACAGCTCCAGCAGTCCGGCGATCTCGTGACGTGCCTCGGCGGGATGACGGAAGGTCATGTGCCGGACGACGTCGTAGTGGTTGCGCCGCCCGTGGCGGACCCGGGTCAGGTAGCCGGCCGTCTCCAGGTCGGACACCACGGACTGCACCGCCCGCTCGGTGAGGCCGCACGTGGCGGCCAGATCCCGCAACCGCACCTCCGGGTCGCGCGAGACCGTCAGCAGCACCCGTGCGTGCTGGGTCAGGAACGTCCAGCTGGTACGGGGCTCACGCCTGTCCGCCACCCCTCAAGTGTGCACCCGCATTCCGGCATGGCAACTCCGGAGTGCGGGGACGCCGGGCGGCTCCTGGAACCACAGCGCGGCACCGGGACGGTCACGGGGCCCGCCACCATCCGAGCGAGGATGGTGGCGGGCCCCGTGACGGCGGGTCAGCGCTTGAAGGCGTCCTTCACGTGCTCGCCCGCCTGCTTGAGGTCACCCTTGGCCTGGTCGACCTTGCCCTCAGCCTCCAGGCGCTCGTTCCCCGACGCCCTGCCGGTGGCCTCCTTGACCTTGCCCTTCGCCTTCTCCGCTACGTTCTTGACCTTGTCGCTCGCGCTCATGCCGTCCTCCGTTCCGTCGGAGCGGTCCCGTACCGCCGCCGTCCCTCGCCTCCGATGACCGGTCGTCAGAAGACCGGACCGCCGTAGAAGGGGCCGTAGTAGCCGGCGTACCGCTCGCGGTAGTCGGTGTCGTCCTCGTGCTTGTGGGGGTCGAACTCGGGGCCGTCCTTGATCTCGTCCTTGGTCCGGTCGACGTGGACCACCTCGTTCCCGAGGTCCACCCGGGAGACGGTCCCGGCGGGCAGCAGGACGTGCCTGCCGAAGATCCACGGCCCGGTGTCCACCACCAGGTAGTTCGACTCGGCCTCCTCGGAGAGCCGGTCGATCTTGCCGATGTGGCCGTCGGTCGCCTCGACCTTGAAGCCCACCAGGTCGGCTCCGGAGACGTGGCCGGAGTCGGCACGGAACGCCCAGATGTCGACGGTTCCCATCGTGTTGCCTCCCATCTCGCCGCACCGCGGACGGTCTCCCGCAGTGCGTCCTCGGGCCGCGCCTGCCCCGTGACCGCCGAACCCATGCCTGTCGACCTGAACCTGCTGCCCGGCGTGACGACCCATCAGGGCGAGGGCGACGACACTTCTCCGGGCTCAACACTCTGCTGCAGGCCCGCGCACGCGCCGACCGCCAGGGAACCTTGCCGCACGGTCGGGCGGCGGCCGCTGATCGGCTCCACACTCGAAGCGGAAGGTTCCGTCGCGACAGGTGGGTGCCGGAATGTCCGGACGATGGCAGTCAGCGCTGGCCCGGTTCCTGGAGCGTTCGCACTCCCTGGCGCCCCAGGACGTGGCCGCGCTCGTCGAGGAGACCGCGCGCCACCTGGGTCTGGACTCCGCGACCGTCCTCCTCGCCGACGTCCAACAGGAGCGACTGGTGCCCCTGCCGGGTCGGTCCGCCGTCGTGAACCCCGAGGAGCAGGAGATCGACGGCTCGGTGGCCGGGCGGGCCTACCGGACCGTGACGCCGCAGGTGTCGCCGCACGCTCCCGGGGTGGCACACGTGCCGCTGCTCGACGGGATCACCCGCCTCGGCGTGCTGCGGGTGACCGCCGACCGTCTCACCCCGGAGCGGCTGGAGGCCGCCACCGGGCTCGCCGCGGTGGTCGCGGTGGTCGTGGTGTCGAAGAGCGCCTTCAGCGACGAGTACGCCCGGACGGTCCGGACCAGGCGGATGACCACCGCCGCCGAGATGGTGTGGGCGTTCCTGCCGCCGCAGACCATCGGCACCGAGCAGGTGACCTCCACCGCCGTGGTCGAACCGGCCTACGAAGTCGGCGGCGACGCCTTCGACCACGGACTCGACGACGGCCACCTCCACCTGACCGTGGTCGACGCCATGGGCCACGACCTGGCGGCCGGACTCTCCTCCGCCGTCGCCCTCGCCGGCGGCCGGGCGACCCGTCGCACCGCCGGCACCCTCACCGACATCACCGACCGCATCGACGCCGACCTCGACCAGTGGCTGCCGGGCCGACTCCTGACCGGGATCTTCGCGCGCCTCGACCTCACCTCCGGACAGCTCAGCTGGATCAACGCCGGCCACCCACCACCGCTGCTGATCCGTGCCAACCACGTCGTGGCCGACGCTCTGGCCCCTCCCGGTGAACTGCCCCTGGGCCTCGGCCCCGGCTACCGGGCCACCCGAACCGTCCACCAGGCCCAGCTCGAACCCGGCGACCGCATCCTGATCCACACCGACGGCGTCACCGAAGCCCGCTCCCGCACCGGCGAACGCTACGGCGAACAGCAGCTCACCGACCTCGTCACCCGCTCCCTGGCCGCCGACGAACCGGCCCCCGAAGCCCTGCGCCGCCTCATCCGCGCCGTCCTCGACCACCACCACGACCCACTGGACGACGACGCCACGATCCTGCTCGCCGAATGGCACCCCACCCGAGCCGTACCGCGCGAAGACGGCCTCCGGCCTGCGTGAACGCTGGTCGGGACGGCAGGATTCGACGGTGCGGCCTCTTGGGCACGAGACCGGGCCGCTACGCCTCCGGCTCGGGACGGCGGGCGCGGGGCCAGCGCTCGAGCATCTGCTGCATCGACACGACGACCTTGGTCCAGGAGTCGTTGATGTCGTGCGGGTGCCCGAACCCTCCGCTGGACTCGATGTCGATGAAGCCGTGGAAGGCGCTGCGCATCATCCGGACCGCGTCGGTCAGGTCCGGTTCGCGCAGGTCGTAGGCGCGCAGCACCGAGTAGGTCAGTCCGGTGCTGTGGGTGAACCCGCCGGTGTCGGCGGGCAGGAGGGTGTCCGCCGAGAACTGGGTCGCCGCGTAGCGGCCGGGGTGGCGCAGCGCGTAGCCCCGGTAGGCGTGGGCGAAGGCGGTGAGGCGGTCACCGGGCGAGGACCGGCCCGCGATGGACTCGGCGAGGCGGCTGCTCAGTTCCTCGGCCGCCAGCGAAGCCACCCGGGCGCGCATTTCGTGCAGGCCCCCGATGTGGGAGTAGAGGCTGGCGTCCTTGACTCCGAAGCCGCGTGCGAGCGCCGAGATGGTGACGTTCGCGAAGCCGACGCTGTCGGCCAGGTCGGCCGCGGCGTGGACGATGCGGCTGGTGGTCAGGCCGACGCGTGCACCCAATTCGTTCGCTCCTCAAGCATGACCGGCCCGACGCGGACGGTAGGGCGGGACGACGGAAGGCTTCCGGTTCGGCGGGGTGACGGTGAAGCACCGCGTCCCGCACCGCCGGGGGCGATGGTGCGGGACGCAGGCTACACCGGTGGCTCACTCGCCCCGGAGCTTGGCGATGATCCCCTCGGCGATGGCGCGCGGGACCTCCGCATAGCCGTGGAACTGCATGCTGTAGCTGGCCCGGCCGGAGGTCTTGCCGCGCAGGTCGCCGACGTAGCCGAACATCTCGGACAGCGGCACCATGGCCTGCACCAGGCGCGCGCCGGCGCGCTCGTCCATGGCCTGGATCTGGCCGCGGCGGGAGTTGATGTCGCCGATGACCTCGCCCAGGTAGTCCTCGGGGGTGGTGACCTCGACGGCCATGATCGGCTCCAGGAGCGCGGGGTGGGCCATCCGGGCGGCCTCCTTGAAGGCCTGCGAACCGGCGATCTTGAAGGCGAGTTCGGAGGAGTCGACCTCGTGGTAGCCGCCGTCGAGCAGGGTGACGCGGATGCCGGTCATCTCGTAGCCGGCCAGGACGCCGAACTTCATCGCCTCGCGGCAGCCGGCGTCGACGGAGGGGATGTACTCCTTGGGCACCCGCCCGCCGGTCACCTTGTTGACGAACTCGTAGGTGGCCTCCGCGCCGTCCTCGAGGGGCTCGATCGCGATCTGGATCTTGGCGAACTGGCCGGACCCGCCGGTCTGCTTCTTGTGGGTGTAGTCGACGCGCTCGACGGCCTTGCGGATGGTCTCGCGGTAGGCGACCTGCGGCTTGCCGACGTTGGCCTCGACCCGGAACTCCCGCTTCATGCGGTCGACCAGCACCTCCAGGTGCAACTCCCCCATGCCTCCGATGACGGTCTGCCCGGTCTCCTCGTCCGCGTGGACCTGGAAGGAGGGGTCCTCCTCGGCCAGGCGCTGGATCGCCACGCTGAGCTTCTCCTGGTCGCCCTTCGACTTGGGCTCGATGGCGACCTCGATGACAGGCCTGGGGAAGTCCATCGACTCCAGGACGACCGGCTGCCGCTCGTCGCACAGGGTCTCGCCGGTGACGGTCTGCTTGAGGCCCATGACGGCCACGATGTCGCCGGCCCCGGCCGCGTCGATCTCGGTGCGCTTGTTGGCGTGCATCCGGTAGACCTTGCCGATGCGCTCCCGACGGCCCTTGACCGGGTTCAGCACCGAACTGCCGGAGGCCAGCCGGCCGGAGTAGATCCGGACGAAGGTGAGCTTGCCCAGGTGCGGGTCCGACATGATCTTGAACGCCAGGGCGGAGAGCGGCTCGTCGTCGCTGGGCTCGCGCCGCAGGACCTCCTCCGGGTCGGCGACCGCGTGGCCCTCCACCGCGCCGATGTCCAGGGGCGAGGGCAGGTAGCGGGCCACCGCGTCCAGGAGTGGTTGGACGCCCTTGTTCTTGAACGCCGAACCGCAGAACACCGGCGTGACGGTGCTGCTGCCGCCCGCCCCGGTGGAGGCGATCGTGATGCGCCGGACCGCGGCGTCCAGCTGTGCCACGGTGGGCTCGGTGCCCTCCAGGTACAGCTCCATGATCTGCTCGTCGTTCTCCGCGACGGCCTCGATCAGCCGGCCGCGCCACAGGCCGGCGGCCTCGGCGTGCTCGGCCGGGATGTCGAGCACGTCGTACATCTCGCCCTTGGCCGCGTCCGGGGACCAGAGCAGGGCCTTCATCCGCACCAGGTCGATCACGCCCCGGAAGTCGGCCTCGGCGCCGATCGGGAGCTGCATCACCAGGGGGTGCGCCCCCAGCCGGTCGGAGATCATGTCGACGCAGCGCAGGAAGTCGGCGCCGGTGCGGTCGAGCTTGTTCACGAAGCAGATCCGCGGCACCCCGTAGCGGTCGGCCTGCCGCCACACCGTCTCCGACTGCGGCTCGACACCGGCCACTCCGTCGAACACGGTGACCGCGCCGTCGAGCACCCGCAGGTTGCGCTCCACCTCGATGGTGAAGTCGACGTGCCCGGGGGTGTCGATCAGGTTCACGGTGTGGTCGACGCCGTCCAACTCCCAGTGGCAGGTGGTCGCGGCCGAGGTGATGGTGATCCCTCGTTCCTGCTCCTGCTCCATCCAGTCCATCGTGGCGGCGCCGTCGTGGACCTCGCCGATCTTGTACGACACACCGGTGTAGAAGAGGATCCGCTCGGTGGTCGTCGTCTTGCCTGCGTCGATGTGCGCCATGATCCCGATGTTGCGGACGGCAGCCAGGTCGAGCGAGTTCTCAGCCATGACGATCAGTACTTCCTGCGCGGTGGACGGATGGTCGAGTCGGGCTTCTGCTATGACGCACCGTCAGAGTCCGGCGGAGACAGCCGAGTTCAGGACGGACGGCACCAGGCATGGCGCTCGACGGATGCCGTGAGGGCACCCATGGTGTGAGCGGGGGATCCGCTGGACACGACCCTATACCTAGGATGGATTGGCTTTTGCCTAATATACACAGGGGCGCTATCGTGAGGAAGCATGAAGGCACTGACTGACCCGGAGATCCGCGCATCGTTCGTCAACTGCACCAAGGGGGAAGCGAGCCGGATCGCGCTGCCGCGCCACCTGGACGAACTCCCTTGGGAGGACATGGACTTCATGGGTTGGCGGGACCCCGGAGCCCCCTCCCGGAGCTACATCGTGGCCGAGCACGACGGCCGGCTCGTCGGCGTCGCGCTGCGCTTCGCCCAGCGGACCGTCGGCGCCCACCACGGCTCCATGTGCTCGATCTGCCTGACCACGCATGTCGCCTCGGGCGTATCCCTGATGACGGCCCGTAAGGCGCGCCGGGCCAGCGACGACGAGTACGTGTCGGCCGGCGAGTACTTCTGCAGCGACCTCGCCTGCTCGCTGTACGTCCGGGAGAAGAAGCGCGCGGACGCGTCGGGGATCCGGATGAAGGAGAACCTCAGCACGGAGGAGAAGATCACCCGCACCCGGGCGAACCTGTCGAAGTTCCTGACCAGGGTCGTCACGGCCTAGGAACTGTGGGGCCGGTACGGCTTCGGCCTCCGCCGAACCCGTACCGGCCGCTCTCAGCGGGGCCGGCGCCGCCCGATCCGGGTGACGACCGCCGGGCGGGCCTGGACGAGGTGGATCTCGCCGTCCGCGGTGATGGCGCCCTCGATCTCCTGGGGCCCGCCGAAGTGGCTCTCCAGCCCGCGGGCCAGCCGGGCGATCCGGCGGGCGGTCTGGACGTCGAGCACCGGACGGTGCGCCAGGTCCTCGGGCACCTCGACGACGGTGGTGCCCCCGGTGTCGGCGGGCACCAGTCGGCGGGTCTTGCGCACCGTGCGCAGCTCGACCACCCCGGTGCCGACGTCCACCGAGAAGTGGTCGACGTCCGCGCTCCCTCCCGTCACGCCCTCGCCCAGTCCGTAGGCCGCCGCCAGATGGGCCTGGTCGGCGGTGTCCGGGGCGCTGCGGAGATCGCGGCTGACGGCCACGAAGGACCGCTCGGCCCGTACCAGTCGCTGGATCCCCACCGCCATCCGGGTCGCCGCCGGGTCACCGCCGCGGGCGAAGCGGTCGAGCACCCGCTCGGTGGTGAAGGCCGATGCCCAGCACTGGGACACCCGGTCGACGAGCTCATCGCGCCCGACCGCCGGGAAGCCGCCACCCGGGGCCGGGGCCGCCTCCTCCCCGCCGCCGTGCGCTCCTGCCCGGGCGGGCACCGCACAGGACCGCACCATCACGGTGCCACCGTCGTCGGTCAGGCGGTCGTACGCCTCCAGCAGCGCCGCGGCCAGGCCTTCCGGCACCCCGGCGCCGCGCACCCGGGCACGGGCCCGTGCCGCCCAGGCGGCCAGCTCACCCGAATCCCGCACGGCCGGAGCGCTGATGCCGGTCTCGGCCCGCACCGCGTCGAAGGCCTCGACCGACACGCACACGAACTCCGGCACCCGGTACCCGGCGGCCAGCAGCCGAGCCTGACGCGCGAACTTGTGCCCCACCAGTAGTGGATCGGCGGCCTGCGTCGCGGCCCCGGGGAAGACCAGTCGGTGCGCCGCCGGCGCCGCCGCCCGTCGTCCGCCCCGCGCATCCGCCGTCGCGACCAGTCGCGTCTGTTCCGATATCACCGGTGCCTCCTCCTCACCCGATCGCCGGTGTCGCATGCCGTACCGCACAGCGCGTCGGGTGCCGCCTGCCGTGGCCGGCGGCACCCGACGCGTTTCCGGGGCGGGGGCGTCGACGCCCCCGCGGCCCGCCTCGCCGTCACTGACCCCACTGCAGGTAGATCACCGGCGGCTCACGGCCGGGCAGCTGCTTCAGCGGCGCGAAGTCCAGGCCGAGCACCTCGCGCAGGGCCGTGGTCTCGCCCGGCCACTTGGGGTGGGCGAGTTCGTCGAAGGCCAGGATGCTCCCCTTGGTCAGGTGCGGCTTGATCGCCTCGAGCAGCTCCTTGGTCGGCTGGTACAGGTCCAGGTCGAAGTAGGCCATGGCGATGATCGTCTCGGGATTGTCGGCCAGGTACTGAGGCACCGTCTCGCGGACGTCGCCCTGGACGACGAAGGAGCGCTGGGTGTGGCCGAAGGGCTCGGTGGCCTCGTGGGCGGCGAGCACCTCGCGCAGGTGCTGCACCTCACCGTCGGGCACGGCGAAACGGCCGGGCACGGCACTGGTGCTGACCTTGTCGACCGAGTCGATGTCCTCGGGGAATCCGGTGAAGGTGTCGAAGCCGACGATGCGGCGCAGCGAGTTGTAGGGCTCGTAGATGCTGCGCAGCGCGGTCAGGGTGGCCAGGTGGCGGCCGTGGAGGACACCGAACTCCATGATGGTGCCCGGCACGTCGCCCAGCATGCGGTACAGCTGGTCCATGGACAGCAGGTCGGCCAGCTGGTGGCGGCGCATGTAGACGGCGAGGTTGTCGATCAGGTACTGCGGCGGGATCGGCGTCTCGACGAGCAGCTTGGTCAGGCGCTCGCGGGCGTCGCGGTCCTGGGCCGACTCGTGCGGCACGATCAGCGGGTCGGTGAACTTCTCTGCCGTCATGGGAGGTTGTCCTTTCGAGTGGTGCCGGGCCGACCGGTCCGGCGGATCCGTGGGGGTGGTGGTCAGGAGAGCCATGCGTCGGGGGCGGGGCCGCCCCGTCCGACCGGCGGGAACAGCTGGTCGAGCTCGGACAGGAGGGCCTCGGGCGGCGGTGAGGTGAGGGCGGCGAGCGCACCGTCGATGTGCTGCTCGGTGCGCGGACCGATCACCGCGGCGGTCACCCCGGGCCGGGACAGCGTCCAGGCCAGCGCCGCCTGCGCGGGATCGGTGTCGAAGTCGGCACACAGCTTCTCGTAGGCCTCGATGGTGTCCCGGTGCTCCAGCAGGGCCTCCGCGGCCCGGCCCTGGGCCGACTTGACGGCGTCGTTGTCGCGGATCTTGCGCAACACGCCGCTGAGCAGGCCGCCGTGGAGCGGCGACCAGACCAGCACGCCGAGTCCGTAGGCGGCGGCCGCGGGGATGACCTCCAGCTCGGGGTGGCGGGTGACCAGGTTGTAGACGCACTGCTCGGACACCAGGCCCAGGCCGTTGCGGCGCCGGGCCGCCTCCTGGGCGGAGGCGATGTCCCAGCCGGCGAAGTTCGAGGACCCGACGTAGCGCACCTTGCCCTGGGTGACGAGCAGGTCCATCGCCTGCCAGATCTCGTCCCAGCCGACGGACCGGTCGATGTGGTGCATCTGGTACAGGTCGATGTGGTCCGTGCCCAGTCGGCGCAGCGAGGCCTCGCAGCCGGCGACGATGTTGCGGGCGGACAGGCCCTGGTCGTTGAGGCCGTCGCCCATCGGGTCGCCGACCTTGGTGGCGAGCACCACCTGGTCGCGACGGGCGGGCTGCTTGGCGAGCCAGCGGCCGATGACCTCCTCGGTGTGGCCCTTGTAGACCCGCCAGCCGTAGGTGTTGGCGGTGTCGACGACGTTGATGCCCTGGGCGAGGGCGTGGTCCATCAGCCGGTGCGCCTCGGGTTCCTCCACCCGGCCGCCGAAGTTGACGGTGCCGAGGACCAGTCTGCTGACGCGCAGTCCGGTGCGGCCGAGCCGTGTGTGGATCACGTGGTCTTCCCTTCCGACGGCCCTGACACGACGGCCAGGTCCTGGGTGGTGTCGGGCAGCCGGCGCACCAGGTCGCGCGCGCCGATCACCGCCAGTGCGACGCTGGTGAGCGTGGGGTTGCAGGCCGTGGGCGTCGGGATCACCCCGTTGCCCGCCAGGTAGAGGTTCTCCAGGCCCCAGACCCGGCAGGCCGGGTCGCAGACGCTGCTGCCGTCGTCGGCGGCGCCCATCCGTACGGTCCCCTGGTAGTGCAGGGAGCTGCCGCCGGGCAGGACCCACGGGCTCTCCCCCGCCAGCGGCCTGCCCACCAGCCCGCTCAGTCGCAGCGCCTCGGCCTGGGCGCGGCGCAGGATGCTGCGGTCCGCTTCGCCCAGGGTGTGACGGATCGTCATGGCCGGCATGCCCAGCCAGTCCTGGTCGGTGTCGCTGAACTCCAGCCGGTTGTCGCGCCGCGGCTCCTGCGCGGTGAACAGGTGGACGGAGAGCAGCGGCTCGGCGGGCGGCTCGCCGGCACCGGGGCGGGCCAGGGTGGCCGGGTCGATCCGGGTGAGCATGCCGTGGAACGGGTACTCCTCGCCGTCGCAGGGGATCCAGGTCACCCCGCTGGCCGCGAGGGTGGAGACCGTGGAGTCCGACATCACCGGCGCCGGGCCCGTCGACTCCGCTGCCACGGCCTCCGCCTCGGGCAGGTCCACCTCGGCCAGCAGCGAGACCTGGGAGTGCTCGTTGAGGTAGCGGCCCAGGGCGGCGGGGCGCACGCCGGAGGCGAAGAGCAGCTGCGGGGTCCGCAGCGGGTCGGCCGCCACCACGACGTGGTCGGCCCGCACCTGGTACGCGGTGCCGTCGGCCCGGTCGCGCAGCCGGACGCCGAGGGCGCGGCCGTCCGCGGTGAGGATCCGCTCGCAGAGCGTGTCGGGGCGCAGTTCGAAGTGCTTGTTCGCGCCGGCGGCCAGGTCGCCGAGGACCACGTCGGTGCCGCAGCGCCGGAGGCCCGCCGGGGTGTTGCGGACTGCCATCGGCATGGGCTGCACCCGCCGCCCGGGGGCGCGGTCCTCGTCCAGGTCCGCGCCGAGCACCTGCCGCAGGTGGGCGGCGAAGGCCGAGCCCTGGAACTGCGTGCTCGAGACGTCGAGCAGTCGCTCGGCGACGGTGAGGGCCTCGTCCAGGACGGCGGGGTCGAGGAACGGGATCCGCTCGGTGCCGTCCGGACGGGGACTGGCACCGAACCAGTGGGATCCCATGCCGCCGACGTTGCAGGCCTGTTGGGCCGCCGGCCATCCGTCGCCGGCGGGCTCGCCGGAGCCCACCGGGATCAGCCCGGGCCGGGTGAGGAGCGCGCGGGCGCGGTCCTCGGGGGTCCGGTGCTGGGCGACGGCCGAGGCTGCCGAGAGCGGGTAGCGGTGCTGGTGCGGGCCCTGGGAGGCGAGGACGGCGCGTTCGCGCTCTCCCGCGTCGGTCAGGTTGGCCAGGTGCGCGCCGGGCGGGTCGGTGACGGCGGGGCCGGCCTCGACCATCAGCACCCGGGCCCGGGGCCGGGCGTCGGTGACGAGGCGGGCGTAGGCCGCCCCGGTGGGGCCGCTGCCGACGATGACGACGTCGACGTGCTCGGTGAAGTGCGGTTCGGACACGGCTGCGGTCCCCTCGGTCACAGCGAACGGGCGATGACGATGCGCTGGATCTGGTTGGTGCCCTCGATGATCTGGAGCAGCTTGGCCTCCCTCATCCAGCGTTCGACCGGGTGGTCCTGGACGTATCCGTAGGCGCCCAGGGCCTGCACGGCATCGGTGGTGACGCGCATCGCGGTATCGGTGGCGAACAGCTTGGCGCGGGCGGCCGCGGCGGTGACGGCGGAGGGCGCGGCCCCCCGGTCGAGGGCCTGGGCGGCCTCGCGGACCAGCGCGCGGGCGGCCGCGACCTGGGTGGACATGTCGGCGAGCATGAAGGCCAGCCCCTGGAAGTCGGCGACGGGGCGCCCGAACTGACGGCGGGTCTTGGCGTAGGCGACCGCGTAGTCCACGGCGGCCGCGGCCAGCCCCACGGCGCAGGCCGCGATGCCCAGGCGGCCGCGGTCGAACAGACCGGAGGCGATCAGGAACCCCTTGCCGGGCCGGCCGATCAGGCGCTCGGCCGGCACCTGCGCGCCGTCCAGGGCGATGGCCGCGGTGGGCGACGAGCGCGTGCCCATCTTCTTCTCCAGGCCCTGCACCACCAGGCCGTGGGTGTCGGCGGCGGTGAGCAGCACGGACAGTCCGCGCGCGCCCTCGCCCCCGGTGCGGCAGAAGATGTTGTAGAAGTCGGCCTGACCGGCGTGGCTGATCCAGGACTTGGTGCCCTGGAGCGTGTAGGCGTCCTGCGAGCGGTCCAGGCGGGCGGTGCAGGCCAGCGCCGAGATGTCGGAGCCGGCCTCGGCCTCGGAGATGCAGTTGGCGCCGAGCCGCCGGCCGCCCAGCATGTCCGGCAGCCACCGCTCGCGCTGGCGGTCGGTGCCGTAGGCGGCCAGCGGGTAGCAGGACAGGACGTGGATGTTGACCGACTGGGCGACGGCGAGCCAGCGCCGGGCGAGGATCTCCAGCACGGTGAGGTACTCCTCGTGGCCCAGGCCGCCGCCGCCGTACTCGGCGGGGTAGGGCAGGCTGAGCAGCCCGGCCCGGCCGAGGGTGTCGAGGATCTCCCGCGGGAAGTGCGACTGCGCCTCGAAACTGTCGGCGTTGGGGGCGAGTTCCTTGTCCGCCAGCTCCTCGGCCAGGACCAGGAGCTCGCGCACCTCCTCCTTGGTCGCTGCACGGGGTCCGTCGGCGACGAGGGGTAGATCGGTCATCGGGTCGGCGCCTCTCGGTGAGGATGGGTGTCGTGGACGGTACGGCGGGGGCCGGGGGTGCCGGCCGGCAGCGCGATGCGCAGGCGGACCCGGTGGGCGGGTCCGTCGAAGGCGAGGGCCGCGGCGCAGCCGCCCAGCGGGGGCAGCGTGCGCCAGGCGAAGTCCCGGCCGTGGCCGCGCCGGGCCAGCAACGGCCCGGGGAACCGGCCCGGGGAACGGGTCAGACCGCGTCCGGTGGCCTTGGCGTGCGCCTCGAGGATCGTCCAGCGCCGGGCCAGGGCGGTGGGACGGCGGTCGGGCTCCAGGGCGGCCAGTTCGCGCTGCTGCTCGGGTGTGCAGCAGCGCCGCAGCAGGCCGTCGGTGACCGGGACCGGTGCCTGGAGGTCGATGCCGACGGCGCGGCCGACGGCGACGGCGACGGCGACGGTCCCGCCGCTGTGGGACAGGCTGATGCCGGTCGTCGGCCGGTCCGCCAGCACGGGCTTGCCGCGGTCGGTCAGGACGATCCGGCTGGCGGCGGCCCCCGCTTCGAGGGTGTGGCCCAGAGCCCACCGCAGCAGTCCGCGCCCGGCGGTGAACTCCCGGGCCCGGTGCGGCGGGTAGGCCGCCGCACCGGTCCGTTCGACCGCGCTGAGCAGGTGCCCGTAGCGGTCCGCGGCGGTGGCGACGTCGCAGACGGCCACCAGGATGCCGGAGGTGGCGTGGCCGCTCACCACGTGCTGATGTCTCACCACGTGCTGATGTCCGGCCAGCTGCGCCGGACCCGGCGCACGGCGTGGTCCCAGTAGGAGCGCACCGACAGGTCGGCGTAGACGAAGTCGCGCTTGAGGGCGACGTCCGTGTCGCTCGACCAGCTGTAGGGGACGCCGGTCTGTTCGGCGAGCAGTTGCAGCCGGCAGGCGCGCTCGAGGACCTGGGCGAACACGGCCGCGTGCCGCACGCTCCGGCCGATCACCACCGAGCCGTGGTTGCGCAGCAGGACGCCGTTGCCGTCGCCGAGCGCGTGCGCGATGGCCTCGCCGGTCTCCTGGTCCAGGACCGTGTTGCTGGTCAGGGTGAACAGGCCCAGGGCGTCGACGAAGTGCGCGCCGTCGTGCGAGACGGGTCGCAGCGTCAGGTCCGTGGCGCCGAACACCAGGGTGTGCGGGGCGTGGCTGTGCACGATGCCGTTGACGTCCGGGCGGGCGCGGTAGATCGCTTGGTGCAGCGGGAGTTCCGGTGGGGCCAGCGGATCGACGGGAGCCGCCGGGTCGGTGTCGGCCGCCACGATCTGGCCGGGACCCGCCTCGTCGAACCCCACCAGGGCGTTCTTGATGTAGAAGGTGTCCGAGCCGGGCATCCGCGCGGAGATCTGCCCCTGGTTGAAGTCGTCGTGCCCGTCCAGGGAGAGCATCCGGGCGCCCAGGGCGATCTGCTCGGCCATCCGGGTCGGCACCCGGGCTCCGGTCGTGGTCGCCGTCACCGGACCCCCTCCGCTCGGCCGGTGGCGCGCTCCATGGCGGCCACCATGTCGTCGAACACCTCGTGGACGGTGTAGCTGCCGGGGGTGTGGCCCACGGCCCAGGTCGCGACCCCGATGGCGCCGGCCGCGGCCGCCCGGAGCGAGCCGACGTGATGGCTGATCACCAGGCTCTGCTCCGGCCAGCCCAGGCTGACGGTGTGGTCGCTGACGGCGGGCCCGTGGCGCAGCGAGGCCACGTCGGCGGGGTCGGCCCCGGTCTGCCGGGTCCACTCCCGGGCCAGCAACTCGGCCGTGGCGCTGGGCCGGTGGGCCTTGGTGACCGGGTGGCGCTCCAGCACGGCGGCCTCGGGCACGGCGCCGTCGATGCCGGCCCGCGCCATCGTCGTCACCACCTGCGCGACGCCGCGCAGGGCGCGGGTCTGCAGGTAGTTGCCCAGCGACAGGTTGGCGGCCAGCACCACCGGCACCCCGGCGGCCAGGTCTCGCAGTCGCCGCACCTGGACCTCGGGCAGCGCGGAGACGCACTCGACCAGCGGCAGTCCGAACTCGGCGCACAGGTCGGCGACCTGGCCGGTGACGGCCGGGGCGGAGCAGTCGATGACGACGTCGGCCGCGGGGCCTCGGCGCCAGGTGTCCACGGCGCGGGGCTCGTAGACCCGTACGGAGTGCCCCTCGGCCTGGGCGAGTCCGCCGACCGCCGCGGCGAGCCGGCCGGTGCCGACGATCCCCAGGACCGGCTCAGACATCGCCGGACTCCAACTGCTGACAGACCAGGTCGACGATGCTGTCGATGGTCTCGAAGCGCTCGCTGTCCTCCTCCGGGTCCAGGTAGACACCGAGCTCGTTCTCCACGGTGTCGATCATCCGGATGTAGGCGAGGGACGAGTAACTGACGGCCGGTAGCGACCAGTTGGCGGCGGCGAGGGCCTGCTCGGTCAGATCGCCCTCGGCGGCGCCGAGCACGATGCGCACGATGCGCGGACGGATCTGGTTCGAGGACACGGGCATGACGGCGTTCTCCTGGCGGGTCGTCACTGGGGCTGGCCAGTGGTGATGAACAGGCCGCGCAGCTGGGCCATGGCGGGTTTGCCGGTGGAGCCGCGGGGGATCTGGGGCACGACGCGGATGAGACTGGGGACCTTGTAGGCGGAGATGCGCTCGGCCAGCCGGCGGCGCCCCTCGGCCGGGTCGAAGCCGGGTTCGGCGGTGATCACGGCAGCCAGTGCGCTGCCGCCGTGCCGGTCGGGGGTCTCCAGGACGACCGCGTCGGTGACGCCGGGGACGTCGAGGAGGGCCTGGGTGACCTCGAGGGCGTCGATCTTGCGCCCGCCGACGTTGATCTTCTGACTGGTGCGTCCGGTGAGCACCAGGCTGCCGTCGCGGAGGTAGCCGGTGTCGCCGGTGTGGTAGAAGCCGTCCTGGTCGATGTGGCCCTCCAGTACGCCGGGCGCGTTGAGGTAGCGGGTGCCCATGGACTGGCTGTGCACCTGCACCACCTCGGGTGCGGCGGCGGTGCCGGCCCGCAGGCGCACGCCGGGCAGCGGCTGGCCCAGGCCCGGATCGGTCAGCGGGTCCGCGGCGAAGGTCAGCGGGCCCGCCTCCGCCACCCCGAAGTAGTTCTGCAGCGGCACGCCGGTGCGCGCCGTGAACTCGCTCCGGGTGTCGGGGCGCAGCGGCGCCGCCGAGGAGACCGCCATCCTCAGGTTCGGCGGTGCGGCGCCGTCGGCGGGGCGGCGGACCAGCGACTCGTAGAGCGCCGGGAAGCCGACCAGCCGGGTGGCGGCGGTGCTCGCGAGCAGCCGCGACACCGCGCCGCCGGTGGGCAGTCCGCTGCCCAGGTGCAGGTCGGCGCCGACCAGGAAGGCGGAGAGCAGCGAGGTGTTGAAGGCCAGGCCGTTGGAGAGGGAGGCGAAGCACAGGATGCTGTCGCCGCCCGAGAGGCCGGTGCCCTCGGCCCAGTTCGCCGCGGCCCGGTGCACCGCGGTGCCGGCGAACTCGATGCAGTTGGGACGGCCGGTGGAGCCGGAGGTGAACCGGCACACCTCGGTCAGGTCGTGCAGCGCGGGTGCTTCCTCCCGGGCGGGCAGGCCGGTCGCCAGCAGCGACCCCAGCGTGCCGCGCGGGGTGCCGACCTCGGGCGCGGCCGCGGCCTCGTCCTGGAGCAGCAGGTCGAGCCCGCAGTCCTGCCGGATGAGCTGCACCTCGCGCGGGCCGCTGGCCCGGTCGATCAGGAAGGGCACGCTGCCGGCCTTGAGGACGGCCAGGTAGGCGACCAGGTAGGCGACCGAGTTGCCGGACTGGATGGCGACCCGGTGCCGCTCGCCGGGGCCGAGCAGGGCGCGCAGCCGGGTGGCCTGCTCGTCGGCGGCCCGGTCCAACTCCCGGTACGTGAGCCGGGTGTGACGGTCCGTCACCTGTGCCCGGCCGCCGCCGTCGCGCAGGGCCTTGGTCATGATGTCGGCGAGCATCGGTCAGCGTCCCCCGTGGGCGTAGGCGCCCTGTAGGCGGTCGGTCTTCCGGGTGGCGGCGCCGCGCGGCCCGAGCATCGCGACGTAGAGGACCTCGTCCTGATCGGTCAGCCCGGCGAGGCGGTGCCAGGCCGCGGCGTCGAAGCCACCGATGGTGGTGATCGCCACGTCGGCGTCGGTGGCGCCCAGGTAGAGCAGGTGGGCCAGGGCCCCGGCGCGCAGCAGCGCGTGGTCGATCCCGGCCATGCCGTGCCGGAAGACCTGCTCCCGGCGGCCGTGGAAGACGACGGCGGCGGCCGTGTGACGCAGGTGCTCCTGCCCCATGCAGATCCGCACCAGGTCGTCGTCACTGCTCGTGGCGCGACCGCGGGGTGCGGCGTCCTCGGTACCGGCGCGCAGGACGCGGTAGGCGCCGGGGGCCAGACCGTCCACCCGGCGGGCGACCAGCGTGGCGCCGAAGCCGTCCGCGGGCGGCAGGTCGGTGGGCAGCGGGGTGCTCATGGCGGCCAGCGCCCGCCGCAGCGCGTCGGCCGGCACCGGGCCGGGCCCGAAGTCCTTGGCGGAGCGCCGGACGGCGGCGAGCCGGGCCAACCGGGCCAGCTGGGCCGGCTGCGGCGGCGCGGCCGCCTCGGTGCCGTCCAGCAGGCTGAGCGGCGGGGTGCCCGAGGACGCGGTCGGCCCTTCGTGGCGGAATTCGGCCAGCTGTTGCCAACATCGGTACTCGAAGTGCTCGGGCCGCCGGGGCGAGCGGCGGGTGTCCCGGTGGTCGGTGCAGCTCCAGGCGCCGGGCTCGGGCGACCGGTGGCCGGCCGGGCCGTCCAGCAGCAGCACGCTGTGCGGCAGGAGGTAGTCGTCCCCCAGGCCGAGCAGGGTGTTCAGCGGGCCGGTCGCGGCACCGGTCAGCCACTGCGCCCGGCGGTGTCCGGCCGCGGCCAGGCACAGCAGGTGGGTGCCCAGGTGCGCGGTGTCCAACTGGGCGTACAGATAGCCGCGTTCGTCGTACTTGCGGATGGACAGCCAGGGCCGCACCACGAGCAGCACCAGGCTGGCGTCAGGGCCCGGCAGCGCGAGGCCGCCGTCGCACAGCGCCTTGTCCACCTCCTCGCCTGCGTGGGTGAGGTAGCAGGTGCGCCGGGCCACGTCCACGGAGAACACCCGCGGCCCGTCCGGACCGCTGGTGACCACCCGCAGCTCGTAGGGCTGCAGCGCGCCGGCCGAGGGGGCGCTGTGACCGCCGGTGGCGGAGCCTTGCGCGGAGGCCTCGAACAGGGCCAGGGCGGCGTGCAGTTCGGCGGGTACGGCCATCGGCCGCGGGCGCGGCGTGCCGTCGGGGGCGGCGACCAGCGCCATCCGCCGCCACAGGCGCTGCGCGGTCTGCTCGGCCCGCTCGGTGCCGAGCCCGCCGGCCGGGTCGGCCAGGGCCCCCAGGGGGTGCCCTGCGGCCCGGTCGCACACCAGAGAGTCTCGATCGTTCACCGGTTTCGCTTCTCCTTTCCTGCCAAGACGGAGCGGCGTCAGCACCTGCGGCTGCCACTGACGGACGAGTCGCGCCAAGGTGGTTCCTTACGCAGAGTGAGCACTGCCGAAGACGGGGAACGGGATTTCCAATTAATCCGGTGAAATAATCTTGCCAGAGGCGATCACGGCCGTGTAGACCATTTAGTGGCCTGGAGCGGCCATGGCCGCCGGGGGACATGCCAGCAGGGAGGCCGCGAGGTGCCGGTACAACAGGATGAAATGGCGGGGAATGCCGTGGGAACGTTGTCGGAGCTACTCGAAAGGCAGCAGCGGGCGCTGGTCAGCGCGGCGGACTGCGCCCGGCTGCTGGAGTCCCACGTGTCCGCGCTGGCCGTGCACCGCGCCGCGGTCCCGGCCGGCCACACCGGCGACCCGGTGGAGGTCCACGACCCGGCGCGGGCCCATGAGCTGCTCGACGCCGCGGTGGCGCTGGCCCGCGGTCAGATCCGCCTGATCCAGCCGTCGGTCATCGCCCGCCACCTGGTCATCGACCGCCTGGGCGGCGACTGGCGGGAGCGCGGGTCGCGGGTCGGCGTGCGCACCATCCACCAGAGCGGCCTGTTGCAGAACGCCACGGCCGTCTCCCACCTGGAGAAGCTCTCCCGGCGCGGGGTCCAGATCCGGGTGGCGCCGCTGCTGCCGTTCCGGCTGGTCGTCGTCGACGACGAGATGGCGCTGGTGTGCCTGCCGGACTCTACGCTGCTGGTGCGCCAGCCGGCCCTGCTGCAGGTCCTCATCCGGATCTTCGAGTACTGCTGGGACGACGCGCGCGACCTGCGCACCGGCGCGGCGGAGGACGACGGGCCGTGCCCGGAGGACCGGCCGGTCGGCACCCGGGCCCCGGTGAGCCTGACCGAGCAGCAGCTGGTCATCCTGCGGCTGTGGGCCAAGGGCCGCCAGGACCTGGAGATCGCGCGCGAACTGAACGTCTCCCCGCGCACCCTGCGCCGCACGGTGTCCTCGTTGCTGCGCCGACTGGGCGTGAGCAGCCGCTTCGAGGCCGGCGTCATCGCCGCGCGGACCCACCAGCTGCTGCCCGACCCGGATCCGCTGCCCCCGCACTCCTGACACCCGGCGGCCAGGGCTGCGCACCGGGCCCTGGCCGTCAGCGGCCAACTTGCCCCCTGCCGCGCGCGGCGCGCGCTTGGCAGAATCGAGCGGTACGGGCTGCCGCGGCCCCCGACCGGGCCGGTGCTCCGGCCCGCTGCCCTGCGTGCACGGCGTGCCGTCGACCGCCGCGCATCCCCTTCTCCAGTGCCCCGCCCGCCGGCGCGACCGCCGGATGCGCCCACCCGGTCGCACCCGCCCGCCCGCGCCCCGGCCACCCCCATCCGCCCTCCCCCGGGAGTCCGCCATGCGTGTTGCCCGCAACGCCCCGCCCATCGACGCCGCCACGGCGCCGCCCCTGCCCGTCCTGGGAACGGACGTCATGGTGCCGCTCGTCACCGGCGACGACGTGCCCTACGCGGCCCTCGACTACGCGGCCAGTGCCCCGGCCCTGCGCAGCGTCTGGGAGGAGGTGTGCGGGTACGTGCCGTACTACGGCAGCGTGCACCGCGGCGCCGGCTACCTCTCGCAGCTGTCGACCGACCTGTACGAGGCCAGCCGCGTCACCGTGCACGAGTTCCTCGGCTGTCGCGCCGACGACGAGGTCGTCTTCACCCGCTCCACCACCGACTCGCTCAACCTGCTGGCCTCGGTGCTCCCGGCCGGCACCCAGGTCTACGTCTTCGAGACCGAGCACCACGCCGCGCTGCTGCCCTGGCGCGGCGCCGAGGTCACCGTCCTGCCCGCGCCGGCGTCGCGCCAGCAGGCGGTCGAGACCGTGGCCGAGGCGCTGGCGGGCCGCGACCCGCACCGGCCGGGCCTGGTGTGCGTCACCGGCGCCTCCAACGTGACCGGCGAGCTGTGGCCGATCGCCGAGATCACCGAGGTGGCCCATGCCGCCGGGGTGCGCGTGGTGGTGGACGCCGCGCAGCTGGTACCGCACCGCCCGGTGGACCTCGCCGAGCTGGGCGCGGACTACATCGCCTTCTCCGGCCACAAGATGTACGCGCCGTTCGGCGCCGGCGTGCTCGCCGGCCGCCCCGACTGGCTGGCCGCCGCCGAGCCCTACCTGGCGGGCGGCGGCGCCAGCCGGCTCGTCGTGCACGGCGAGCAGGGCCTGTCGGTCCAGTGGCAGCAGGGCAGCGCGCGGCACGAGGCCGGCTCGCCCAACGTCATCGGCGTGTACGCGGTGGCGGCGGCCTGCCGGGCGCTGAGCGCCGCGGGGTTCGAGACGCTGGTCGCCCGCGAGGAGGCGCTGCTGGAGCGGACGCTGACCGCGCTGGCCGGCATCCCCGAGGTGCGGGTGCTCTCCCTGCTGGGCCGGACCAGCCCCCGGGTGGGGGTGATCGGCCTCGTCGTCGACGGCTGGAACAGCTCCCACCTGGCGGCGGCGCTCTCCGCCGAGCACGGCATCGGGGTGCGCGACGGCATGTTCTGCGCCCACCCGATGGTGCGCCGCCTGCTGGGCGCCGACCCGGACCAGCCCCAGGAGTGCGCCGCCCCGGAGCCGGCCGGGCCGGGCGAGCGGCCCGCCAACGCGGTGCGGATGAGCTTCGGGGCGGGGACGCCCGTGGAGCACCTGGACCGGTTCGTCGCAGCGCTGGCGGACCTGGTCGCGAACGGCGCCCGCTGGACCTACCGGACCGAGGGCGGCCGCTGCGTTCCGGTGCGCTGACGGGAACGCCGAGATGTGCGCCCGCATTGCCCGAGGAATTCGGGTGCGCGGGCGCACATTTCTTTTCGGAAAGCGACTGGTTCGCGTCGGCCGATTTCCGCCGGGAATATTGTTTGGGTAGGCCGAAGGGAGGCCGCCCGGGCGGGGTCCGGGCGGCCACGAACCAGGAAGTCGATTACGGAGCGTAGTCTCCCCGGGGTCAGTAGGTCGGCAGCGACGGGTCGATCCGCTCGGCCCAGGCGACGATGCCGCCGCCCAGGTGCGCGGTGTCCAGACGGCCGGCCCGCCTGGCCACCGCCAGCACCTCGGCGGAGCGGATCCCGGACCGGCACAGGAACACGATCCTGCGGTCGGTGGGCAGCCGCTGGACCGCGTCACCGTCCAGGAACTCGTCCTTGGGGACGAGCACCGAGCCGGGCAGGCTCACGAAGGCGTACTCGTCGGGCTCGCGCACGTCCACCAGGGCGATCGGCTCGTCACCGTCGAGCAGTTCCTTCAGCTCCTCCACCGACAGGGTCGACTCGCGTGCCGCCACGGCGGCCTGCGGCGACAGCAGCCCGAAGAACGGCTCCGCCGCGGTCGGTTCGGTCGGCCGGTCGGTGCGCGGATCGCGGCGCAGCGGCACGGTCACGCAGGTGGCGGCCATCGCGTCGTACTTCATCACCCGGCCCACCAGCGGCTCGCCGGCGCCGGTGAGCAGCTTGAGGGCCTCGGTGGCCATGGTCACCGCCAGCCAGGACCCCACCGCCCGCAGCGCGCCGGACATGCCGCGGAAGTAGGGGGCGGGAGGCTCCGGGAACAGGTCCCGGAGGGTGGCGCCGTGGACGTCCCAGAAGACCGCCACCCGCCCGCCGGTGGCGTCCATGGACCCCCACACGTAGGGCTTGCCGGCCTGCGCGCAGACGTCGTCGGCCAGTTGACAGCGGGCCGGGTCCTCACCGGCGCAGACCACCACGTCGTAGCCGGCGACCAGGTCCGCCGCGGTGGTCACGTCGAAGCGGCCCTCGACGACGGTGCGCACCGCCGGGTGGGTGGTGGCCAGGGCCCGGGCCCAGGCGTCGGCGCGGGTGGCCGGCTGGTCGGCCACGATGCCCAGGTAGCGGTCCCACGGGTTGAGCGGGGAACCGTCGCTGATGCCGATGGTGCCCACGCCCCAGTCGGCGAGGTGGGCGATCAGCGGTGCGCCGATCTCGTCCGCGCCGATGACCAGCACCCGGGCGGCGGCGAGCCGGCGCTGCGCCGTCATGCCGTGGCCGGCCAGGATCACCTGGTGCGCGTGCCGCCGGGCCTCGTCCTCGGACAGGTCGGCAGCGGGCTCCGCGAGCGGGGGGAAGGGCATGTGTGCTCCTGTCTCGGAAGGATGACGGTCCGTCAGGACGCTTCGGCGGCGGCCCAGTCGGGCACGTGCAGGATCTCCAGCACCGCGGCGCCCCAGTTGAAGCCGTAACCGGCCCCGGCCAGCAACACGCGGTCGCCTGCGGCCAGTTGACCGGTGCGCAGCAGGTGGTCGAGGGCGGCGGCCTGGTCCCCGGAGCCGAGGTGGCTGATCTCGCGGCCGAACTCCCAGGTGGTGCGCTCGCGCTCGACGCCCATCTCGGCGAGCATGCCCCACCAGCGCACCGTCTGGCCGTTGTTGGGCATGACGAAGCGCCGGATGTCGTCGGCCTCGCACTTGGCCTCCGCCAGTGCCTGCTGGAGGCAGCCGCTGATGCCGTCGGCGATCCTCAGCGAGATCTCCTCCAGGTCGCTCAGGTGGCGGCGCATGAAGTCGGCCTTCCGCCCGCGCATGTTGAGCGGCTTGTCGCCCGCGGCCGGGGCGTCCTTGAGGCTCCGGCCGCGGTACATGCCCTCCAGCGAGGGGTCCGAGGTGAGCACGCAGGAGACGACGCGGGCGAACCCCGGTCGCCTGGTGAGCAGCATGGCGGTGCCGCCGTCGGCCATCACCGTGCCGCTCTCGGTGCGGAACCGGTCGAAGCCGGGGAGGCAGAACCGCTCGCCGGTGGTGATCAGGACGGCGGCGGTGTCCTCGCAGGCGGCCAGGAAGGCCGAGGCGAGCGAGAGGGCGGCCAGCCCCCCGTTGGACTTCTGGTCGACCTCGACGGCCGGGGCGCCGCCACCGATGGTGTGGTGCTGGATGTAGGAGGACGGGGTCCACATGTCCTGGCCCTGGAAGTACGCGCTGGCGTGCAGCAGCAGCCGGACGTCCGCCGGGTCTGCCTCGGAGCGTTCCAGCGCCTGGCGCACGGCCGCGACCGCGAGGTCGGGGGCGTGGTCGTCCTCGGAGACGGTCACGCCCAGCAGGCCGTTGGCGATGTGCTCGGACGCGGCGTACCGGCCGTCGGCTGCCGCCTCGGCGAGGTCGAGCCTGCGACCGAGCCGTACACCGATGCTGTCGAGGTAGATGTCGTTGGCGAGCATGTCCAGACCTTCCGTCGGCGGTGGGGGCGATGGGACGGGGCGTTCAGTGGTGGGGCGTCACAGGTAGGCACCCCCGGTGGCCTTCAGGCACTCGCCGGTCACCCAGCGGGACTGCTCGGAGGCCAGGAACGCGACGACGTCGGCGACGTCGCCCGGCTGGCCGAGCCGGCCGAAGACCGTCCTGGCCGCCGCCTCCGCGGCCTCCTCGGGGTGTTCGCGCAGCCTGGCGCGGTGCAGGTCGGTCTCGATCAGTCCGGGGGCGACCGTGTTGACGGTGATGCCGGAGGGTCCGAGCTGCGCGGCGAGCGAGCGGCTGAACGCCTCCAGCGCGCCCTTGCTCATGGCGTAGCCCAGGACGTGCGGGTGGGCGACCTGATGGGCCACGGAGGACACGTTGACGATCCGGCCGCCCTCGCCCATCAGCGGCAGGAGCCGCTGGGTGATGAAGAGCGGGGACTTGACGTTGATCTCGAGCACCCGGTCGAGGTCCTGGGGCGTGATGGTGGTGATGTCGGCGCGGCAGCCGATGCCCGCGTTGTTGACCAGGACGTCCAGCCGGGCCGCGCCGGTGTGCTCGCGCAGGCCCGCCTCGACGCCGGCGGCCAGGGTCTCGACGGCGCCCGGGGTGCCCAGTTCGGCCCGCACCGGGAAGGCGTTGCCGCCGGCGGAGCGCACCGCGGCCACGGCCCGGGCGGCGGAGTCGTCGTCGCGTCCGTAGTGGACGGCCACCGTCGCGCCCATGGCGCCCAGGCGTTCGGCGATGGCCCGTCCGATGCCCCGGCCGGCGCCGGTGACCAGCGCGGTCCGCGGTGCGGGACCACTCATGGCTTTCCCCTTCGAAGAGTCGTACGTGGCACGGATGAAGAGCACTGCCCGGCCGGGGACCGGCGGGTGGCCGTCACGCGGGCCGGCCGCTCCCGCGCGGTGCTCGCGCGCGGTCCAGGAGCGCGGTCAGGACGTCCGCCAGCTCGGCCTCGGGATCGGCCGCCGGCGCCCGGGTCCGCCAGCCGACGAAGCCGTCGGGGCGGACCAGCAGTGCGCCGCCGTCCTCGATGCCGACGGCGGCCGCCCAACTCGGGACGGACTCCGCGGCCGCCTCGACGAGGTGGGCGTCGACCGGGACGCCGAGCCGGGACGCCACCTCGGCCGCTGCCTTCGGCCATGCCGCTCCGTCCGGTCCGGCGAGCAGCGTGAAGCGGTAGTCGACCAGGTCCAGCGTGGAGCGCGTCCGCCCGCCCGGAGCCAGCCAGTGGTGCGGCAGCCGGGAGCCGGGCGAGCCGTCCAGGTCGGGCTCGACGTCCTCCGTGGAGGGCAGCGGCGCGACCGGGCCGATCACCGCGCCGGAGTCGTAGCGGTAGCCGAGGTGGATCACCGGTGCGTTGACCGCGCCGGCCGAGGCGCGGTGCCGGCGGCCCTGCTCCCCGGTCTGCCAGTGCAGGGACGGGTCCTCCAGCCGCAGCATCGACTGCTCGAGCGCGGTGGCGGCGACCGGGCGGCGCTCGTGCTCGTAGCTGTCCAGCAGGGCCTCTCCGGCCTGTCCGCCCAGCACGTGGGCCAGCTTCCAGGCCAGGTTGTGGGCGTCGGCCGCACCGGTGTTCATGCCGAAGGCACCGACCGGGGGAATGACGTGGGCGGCGTCCCCGGCGAGGAAGACCCGACCGTCCCGGAACCGGTCGGCGAGCGCCCCGCGCACCTGCCAGGGCAGGATGCTCACCACCTCGAGGGGCAGGTCCTCGCGGCCGACGGCGGCCCTGATCCGCTCGGCGCACCGCTGCGGGGTGAAGTCGTCCGGGGTGAGGCCCGCGTCCCGCGGATAGCGGAAGGCGTAGATCCACTCGCGGTCGCCGTCGACGGGCAGCAGGCCGCCCGCCGCCTCGGGGGTGGTGATGTCGCAGACGGTGAACGGCCGGCCGCCGGTGAACTCGCCGAGGTCCGCGTGGAAGAGCACGCTGATCAGCGGGTCGCCGATGACGCCCGGGCCGCTGGTGCCGATGCCCAGGCTCTCGCGGACGCCACTGCGGGCGCCGTCCGCGGCCACCAGGTAGCGAGCCCGGACCTCGACGGGGCCGTCGGGGCCGGTCAGCTGCGCGGTGACCCGTGCGTCGTCCTGGGCGAAGGCGACCATCTCGGTACCGAACTCGATCCGCGCACCCGCGCCGCGCGCCGCGGCGGCGATCACCTTGTCCAGGCGGCCCTGGGGGCAGGTGCCGCGCAGGTGGCGCGGCGTCACGTCGCGGAACGCGTCGGTGCGGGGCGGGGCCTGTGCGGACAGGGCCTCCAGGTCGGCCTCCGCCAGGGTGGGGGTGGCGAACATCTGGAGGTCACCGCCCCGCATGTCCATGCACTCGGCGTCGACGGCGTCGGCGATGCCGGCCGTGTGCAGCAGTTCCACGGTGCGCGGCCCGATGCCCATGGCCCGCGGGTGCGCCAGCGGTGCCGGGTGCCGCTCGGCGACGAGGGTGCGCACCCCCGTGCGGGCGAGGAACAGGGCGGTGAAGAGACCCACCGTACTTCCCCCGACCACCAGCACGTCGGTGTCCAGGGCCTCGGTGGCCGGGGTCCCCTCGTGCGGGGTCCCCTCGTCCGGGGTCCCCTCGTCCGGGGCATCGATGTCGCTGCTCAGCATTGCTTCGGCTCTCCTCGTCCGGGCCGGCACGGGTCTTGCGGGATCGACAACGACAGGCGGATGCCGCCCCGGTCACGGCCGGGGCGGCACGGTGCGGAGCGGCGCCGGTCAGGCGTCGAAGGGCGGCATCGCCGGGCCCCCGGGGTCCCAGGCGGCCAGGAAGCGGTCCTGCCGGGAGACGTCCATCATCTCCAGGCTCACGCCCAGGCTCTCCAGCCGGTGGTAGCTGTAGGGACGCCCCAGCGGGCAGGCGTCGAACTCCGGGACGAAGCCGTCCTCGGACAGCCGGGCCGCACTCTTCGTCACATCGGCGGTCCAGAGGCCCAGATGGTGGCAGCGGGCCCCCAGGCTGGAGTCCCAGGGGCTGCCGGGCGGGCCCTGCACCAGCTCGGTGTAGGGCGCCCCGCCGCGGGTGAAGGCCAGGCGGTACTCCCACGGCCCGAGCGAGTCCTCCAGGATGCCGGACCACTGGGCGCCGACGGTCCGGGTGAGGTCCGCCATCGCCGCCTCGATGTCGGGGACCACGAAGCACACGTGATAGAACACCGCGTCACACCAGCTTCTCGATCAGGCCGAGCACCTCTTGGGGGGTCGGCATGGCGTTGGCCTCCTCGGCCAAGTCCCGGGCGCGCTCCCGGTAGTGATGGTTCGTCAGCAGGTCGCACGCCGCGTCCGCCAGCGCCTCGGGGGTGTCGTCGCCGGGCAGGATCACCCGGGCCGCGCCGTAGGCCGCCAGCCGCTGCGAAGGAGCCACCAGCTTGGGCATGTTGGGGACCACCAGCTGGGGGATGCCGTACACCATGCCGGTCAGGGCGGTGCCACCGCCGGCGTGGTGGACCAGCAGGTCGCAGGAGCGGGCGACGGTGTCGAACGGCAGCCAGCCGACCCGCATGCCGGTGGCCTCGCTCAGCTGCCCGGCCACCGCCGGCGGCGCACTGACCAGGATCTCGGCGTCCAACCTCTTGAGCCCGACCGCCAGTTGAACCAGGTAGTCGAAGAAGTAGCCGGGCGCGGTCTTGGTGCCCGCGGTGACCGCGATCCGGGGCGCGGAGCCCTTGCTGTACATCCACGGTTCGAGCGGCGGCTGCAGGTTGCAGGGGATCCAGCGCATGGACGTCCCCTGGAGTGCCTCGGGGTCGCGCACGCTGGGCGGGCACACGTCGATCCACAGGTCGCTGCCGGGGATGCCCGCCAGGCCGAGCGCGTCGAGTTCGGGGCGCATCTCCACCGCTGCGGCCTCGTCCACGACCAGCGGCTCGCCGGAGTCCCAGGAGTGCCGCACGAACGGCACGCCGATCCTGGCGGCCAGGACCGCCGCCGAGTAGTGCAGGGTGCCACCGACGACCACGTCGGGCCGCCAGCGGCGGGCCAGCTCGAGCAGCGGCTCCTGGTAGGCGGCGGCCATCCGGCCGAAGGCATGGCCGATGGCCCGGATCGCCAGGTCGGGGTCCTCGGGCATCGCCAGCGGAGTGCCGGCGCGGTCGTGGTAGATGTGGTGCCGGATCGGCACGTCGGACACGCAGACGGCAGGCAGCCCGGCTCCGGTGACGGACTCCATCGTCTCCTCGTTGGAGGCGACCAGTACCTCGTGCCCGGCGTTCCGGGCCGCCGTCGCCAGGGGGGTGAGTGCGTACACCGTGGCCGGGCTGCCGCCGGTGACAAAGAGCATGCGCATGACACAGGCCTCGCTGGAATGGTGGGGGCGGGAATTGCGGGTACGGGCGTGCCGGCCGTCGCGGCTCAGCGGCCCAGGGAACTGCCGGCCTCCGCCGGGACGACGGGGCGCGGCCGCGGACGGCCGAACCACCGCACCAGGGGCGTCTCGAACCACCGGTGGATCGCCAGGGCCAGCGCCAGGCTCACCACGAGGGTGAGCAGTGACACCACCACGCCCTGGCCCGTCGACGGCGCGCGTTGCGCGCGGACCAGCAGCTCGCCGGCGTACTCCAGGACGATGCCGTGGATCAGGTAGAAGGCGAACGAGGCCTCCCCCAGCCGACGCATCACGGGCGCCGCGAGCGGCGTGCCGGCGCCGGCGCTGTCCGCCTGGGCCAGGGAGGCGACGAACAGGGCCAGCGGCACCACGGTCACCGCGGCCACCGTGAACAGCATGGGCGTGTAGAGCCCCAGCACGTACGCGGCCACCACGAGCAGCCCGGTCCAGGCGGGACGCGGCGCGATCCACCGGCCGGACTGGACGATGCGCGCCATCAGGATGCCGAGGGCGAACTCCAGCAGCCGGACCGGCGGGAAGATGTAGACGAGCCACAGCCGTTCGATCGACACGCCGTCCAGCCAGGACCCGGTCACAGGCAGGGTCTGACCGGCCGGCAGCAGGGCGGCGACCAGCGGCATCAGCATCACGGCGGCCGCGACACCGCCCGCCCACCACCACAGCCGCCGGGCGGGAATCCGGCGCAGCAACGGGAGCAGCACCGGGAAGAGCACGTAGAAGAGCAGCTCGCAGGAGAGCGACCAGCTCGCCCCGTTGACGCTCAGGAAGACCATCGGGTCCGAGGACCAGGCCTGGAGCAGCAGCAGGTTGAGCAGCGCGGTGCCCAGCGGCGTGAAGGCCGACGCGTAGACGGCCATCGCCAGGGCGTAGGTGAGCAGGTGGTTGGGGAAGATCTTCACCAGTCGGCGCCGCAGGACGCCGCCGTAGGTGTCCGCGGGCCGGACCGACCAGGTCAGTACGAAGCCGCTGAGGACGAAGAAGAACGAGACCCCGATCGTACCGGCGGTCTTGGTGGCCGCCATCAGCCCGGTGGCCGGCGCGGAACCGGCCACAAAGAATCCACTGGTCGCCAGATGGCAGAAAAATACCAGTCCGGCGGCCAGGAACCGCGCACCGGTGAGGGAATCGAGGCGCCGTCTTCCCGAGGCGCCCACCACTTCCTGCATGGGTAATCCTTCGTTTTCATTGTCGAGCCGTCGGTCCGGGAATTCGAGGCGGCGGGTACACATGCGTCGTCAACCGGTCCGCTATTCCACGGAAAGGCGGGCCGGTTTTCTGGAAAGGGCGGCGGGTCAGGATTTCAGGAGGGAACGGACGTGCCGGCCGTACATGGTTCCGGGCGGGAGCCCTTCGGCGAGCCTGGCCAATTGCCTCCGGTCGATGTAACCCATCCGGTAGGCCGTCTCCTCCAGGCAGGCGATTTGCATTCCCTGCCGCTTCTGGAGGACCTGGACGTACTGGCTCGCCTCCAGGAGGCTGTCGTGGGTGCCGGCGTCGAGCCAGGCGATGCCCCGGCCGAGCTGGACGATCCGCCCGCGCCCCTGCTCGACCAGCAGCCGGTTGATGTCGGTGATCTCCAGCTCCCCGCGGGCGGACGGGGTGATCTTCTCGGCGTAGCTGAGGGCGTCGTTGCTGTACATGTAGAGGCCGGTGACCGCGATGTTGGAGGGCGGATCGGCCGGCTTCTCCACGATGTCGACCAGTTCGCCGCCCCGCCCGAGGACGGCCACGCCGTAGCGCTCGGGGTCGGAGACGGGATAGCCGAAGACGGCGCAGCCGTCCAGGGTCCGGGCCGCCTCGCGCAGCTGGCCGGGCAGGCCCTGCCCGTAGAAGATGTTGTCCCCGAGGATGAGGCAGACGTCCTCGTCGCCGGCGAACTCCCGGCCGATCACGAGGGCTTCGCCGATCCCGCGGGGCTCGTCCTGGACCGCGTACTGCAGGTCCAGGCCCAGGTGGCGGCCGTCGCCCAGCAGCGAGCGGAAGGCTTCCAGGTGGGCCGCGCTGCTGATGATCAGAATCTCCCGCATGCCGGCCAGCATCAGCACCGACAGCGGGTAGTAGACCAGCGGCTTGTCGTAAACCGGCAGCAGCTGCTTGGAGTTGATGAGAGTCAGCGGCAGCAGCCGGCTGCCGGAGCCCCCGGCCAGCAGTATTCCGCGCATGGGAGGAGTGGTTCCTTAGCTCGGGGCGGAAGGACGCGGTCTGCCGCGGTCCGTCCCGCCGGGCTCATGGCAGGGTGGCCCGCGCGGCGGCGCCGGGACGACCCGCCGGTTCCGGCAGCAGGGGGCGCCACCACTGCGGGTTGTCCTGGTACCAGCGGGCCGTGGCGGAGAGGCCGGTGCCGAGCGGCACGCGCGCCCGGTAGCCCAGCTCCTCGCGGGCCTTGCGGTCGTCGAGCGAGTAGCGCAGGTCGTGGCCCTTGCGGTCGGCCACCTCGCGCACCAGCGACCAGTCGGCACCGCCGACGGCCAGCAGCCGCTCGGCGAGCTGACGGTTGGTCAGTTCGGTGCCGCCACCCAGGTTGTAGACCTCGCCGGCCCGTCCCCGGGTGCGCACCAGCTCGATGCCCCGGCAGTGGTCCGTCACGTGCAGCCAGTCGCGCACGTTGCGCCCGTCGCCGTACAGCGGCACGGTCAGGCCGTCGATGATGCGGGTGAGGAAGAGCGGGATGACCTTCTCCGGGTACTGCATCGGCCCGTAGTTGTTGGAGCAGCGGGTGATGCTGGCGTCGAGCCCGTGGGTGCGCCGGTAGGCGAGGACCAGCAAGTCGGAGGAGGCCTTGGAGGCGGCATAGGGCGAGTTCGGGCTCAGTGGACTCGACTCGTCCCACGACCCGCTCGCGATCGACCCGTAGACCTCGTCGGTCGACACGTGCACGAAGCGGCTCACGCCGTGGCGCAGCGCGGCGTCCAGCAGTGTCTGGGTGCCCAGCACATTGGTGCGCACGAAGGCGCCGCTGTCCTCGATGGAGCGGTCCACGTGGGACTCCGCCGCGAAGTGCACGACCTCGTCGGCGTCCCGCATGACCTCGTCCACCACGGCCGGGTCGCAGATGTCACCCCGGCGGAACCGCAGCCGCGGATCGGCGGCGAGGTCGCTCAGGTTGGCTCGGTTTCCCGCGTAGGTGAGCTTGTCCAGAACTGTCACGGAGAGCCGCTCGGATCCGGAAAGCAATAGCCGCACGTAATGGGATCCGATAAACCCGGCACCACCTGTGACGACGATGCGGCGATGCGGTCCGGCTGACCCTTTCCCGCCCGACCTCAACGGTGGCGGTAACTCCACGTTCATACGGTACCCCCATCAGGCAGTAGGGAGGTCAGATGTGGTGCGTCCCGAACCTAATACCTCTAGACGCGGTTTGTAAACCCGCCAACGGAGGCGCTCGGGGCGACTCCCCGCGACGGCCCGCCCCATAATTTGGCCATACGATAGAAAACGGACACATCGGGACAATTAGAGCTCTTGACCACCGTGCATCACGCTCTATAGGTTGCAAATCGCTGTGGACTTCGCCGGCGTCCGCTCGCACACGAATTCACCAGAGATTCCACAGGACCTTCACGCAGTCAACCGGCCCGACGCGGCCGGGAATCCCGGACTCACCCCACCCTCGCGCCCGCTCCACCCCGACGGCCCGGCCGACCGGGACGGCCGAGGACGGCAGGGGACGGTGGGCCGCCCGCGCGACCCCCGCAGGCGGGTGGCCCGCGTCCTGACCTTCGGCGCAGGGCCCGCCACCAAGGGGATTATGGCATGGTCACGTCATTCACGTCGGGATGACCGGGTTGCCGCAGGCGAACCCGCCGACCCGCTCCCGCCCCGCTGCCCCGACCACCTGGACGAGCGTCCCCGCAGCACGACCGCGCGCCCCGGCCCGCCCCGGCGCCGGTCCGTCGGGGTGCCCGCTCCCGCCCGCCCCCGCCCGACGCTCACGCCCCACCAACCAGCAGCCGTATCCGCCCCGCGATGGGAGACGATCATAGACAGGGAACACGCCGGCAAGGTCGCGCTGGTGACCGGCGCCGCAGGAGGCATCGGCCGATGCGTCGCGCGCACCCTGGCCCGTTCGGGTGCCCAGGTGGCCGCTCTGGACCTGGGCGGAGACGCCCTCGAGGCACTGCAGCGCGACGTCGCCGCCGAGGGTCTGTCCGTGACGGCCTTCGCCGCGGACGTGACCTCCACGAGCGCGGTCGAGGAGACCGTCGCCGCCGTCGAGAAGGAGCTCGGTCCCGTCGAACTGCTGGTCAACGCCGCCGGCGTGCTGCGGGCCCGCTCGGCGCTGTCGCTCACCGAGGAGGACTGGGAGCACACCTTCGCCGTCAACGCCGGCGGGGTCTACCGCGTGTCCAGGGCCGTCGCGCACCGCATGGTCGAGAACGACATCCGCGGCGCGATCGTCACCGTCGCCTCCAACGCCGCCGGAGTCCCCCGGATGGGCATGGCCGCCTACGGGGCCTCCAAGGCCGCGGCCATCGCCTACACCAAGTCCCTCGGCCTGGAGCTGGCGCAACACGGCATCCGCTGCAACGTGGTGTGCCCCGGCTCGACCGACACCGCGATGCTGCGCTCCCTGTGGACCGACGAGTCCGGCCCGGCCGACTCCCTCAACGGCGTGCTGGAGCAGTACCGCGTGGGAATCCCGCTGGGCCGCTTCGCCACCCCGCAGAACGTCGCCGACGCCGTCGCGTTCCTGCTCTCCGACCGAGCCGGCCAGATCACCCTGCACGACCTGTACGTCGACGGCGGTGCCGCGCTCGGCCGCTGACGCTCACCCGGCCGGCCCCGCCCCGCCCCGCAGCGGCCGCGCCGCGCCGCCCCACCTCCTGGAGGACACCCCCATGGCCATCCCTGGCATCGCCCCCTACCCCCTGCCCACCGAGCGGTCACTGCCCGCCAACACCGCCCCGTGGATCCCCGACCCGCGCCGCGCCGCCCTGCTCGTGCACGACATGCAGCGCTACTTCGTGGCGCCCTTCACGACCGGCCACGAACCCGTCACCGGACTGCTGAGCAACAGCCGACGCCTGGTCGAACGATGTCGGCAGTCGGGCATGCCCGTCACCTACACCGCGCAGCCGGGCGGCATGAGCGACCAACAGCGCGGTCTGCTCAAGGACTTCTGGGGCCCCGGCATGCGCACCAGCCCGGAGGACCGCCGGATCGTCGACGACGTGGCCCCCGACGACGACGGCAAAATCTTCACCAAATGGCGCTACAGCGCCTTCCACGGCAACGACCTGCTCGACCACCTGCGCGCCGCCGGGCGCGACCAGCTCGTCATCTGCGGCGTCTACGCCCACGTGGGCTGCCTGATGACGGCCGTCGACGCCTTCACCCACGACATCGAGACGTTCCTGGTCGCGGACGCCGTCGCGGACTTCTCCGCCGAACGGCACGCCTGGGCGCTGGAGTACGCGGCGGCCCGCTGCGCCGTCGTCATGACCACCGATCAGCTGCTGGAGCACGTCGGGCAGCCCGGACTCGTCGGGCAGGTCTGACCCATGGTCCCCGACCGGAGCGGATTCGCCGGGCTCCTCGAACGCGTCCTCGGCCCCTGCCCGCCCGCCTTCGCGCTGCTGCACCGCCCCGACGCGGTCGGCCACCGCGTCGAACTGCTCACCGGCGACATCACCGAGGTCCAGCGGATCGCCGACGTCCCGCTGCCGCCACTCGGCCAGGGCCCGCCCGGACCGCGCCACGAGAGCCTGGTGCTGTTGCCCTACCGGCAGTTACGCGAACGGGACTTCGCCTGCCACGACGACGGGACCCCGCTGCTCGCCATGACCGTCGCGGAGCAGCACACCTGCCCGCTGGACCGGGCCCTCGAGCTGCTGCCCGACGAACCCGCCGACCTCACCGACCCGGGCTTCGACATCGACGACGACGAGTACGCCTCGATCGTCCGGCGGGTGCTCACCGAGGAGATCGGCACCGGGGCGGGGGCCAACTTCGTGATCAAGCGGGCCTTCACCGCCCGCATCCACAACTGGTCCACCCGCACCGCGCTGAGCCTGTTCCGCCGGCTCCTGCGGGGCGAGCGCGGCGCCTACTGGACCTTCCTCGTCCACACCGGGGAGCGCACCCTCGTCGGTGCCACCCCCGAGCGCCACGTCAGTCTCTTCGACCGGACCGTCGTGATGAACCCGATCAGCGGCACCCTGCGCCACCCGCCGCAGGGCCCCACCCTGACCGAGGTGCTGGAATTCCTCGCCGATCCCAAGGAGGCCGGCGAGCTGTACATGGTCGTGGACGAGGAACTCAAGATGATGGCCCGGATCTGCGAGGGCGGCGGACGGGTCGTGGGCCCCTACCTCAAGCAGATGGCCACCCTCGCACACACCGAGTACCTGATCCAGGGTCACAGTTCCCACGACGTGCGGGAGATCCTGCGCGAGACGATGTTCGCCCCCACCGTGATCGGCAGCCCGCTGGAGAACGCCTGCCGGGTCATCCACAGCCACGAACCGCGCGGACGCGGCTACTACAGCGGTGCCGCCGCGCTGATCAGCCGTGACATCAACGGCGGCCGGTCGCTGGACTCCGCCATCCTGCTGCGCACCGCCGACATCACCGCCGGGCGCCTCGAACTGGGCGTCGGCGCCACCCTGGTACGCGACTCCGACCCGCTCTCCGAGGCCGCCGAGACCCATGCCAAGGCCCGCGGCATGCTCCGTGCCCTCGGCGCCGCGCCGACCGGCCCCGAGACCGCCGCGCCCGGCGACCTCAACGACCACCCGCGCGTCCGCCGAGCCCTCACCGCCCGCAACAGCCGCCTGGCCGCGTTCTGGCTCGACCCGGCGCTCCGGCCGGCCGAATCGCCGGACCCGCGGGTGGCGGAGGGCAAGCGGGCCCTGATCGTCGATGCCGAGGACACCTTCACCGGCATGATCGCCCAGCAGCTCCGGACCCTCGGGCTGACGGTCGACGTGCGCCGCTTCGACCAGGACCACTCCGCCGACGGCTACGACCTCGTGGTGATGGGACCGGGCCCGGGCGACCCGTGCGACACCGGCGACCCCCGCATCACCACCCTGCGCGGCACCATCGCGCGGCTGCTGGCGGACGGCACCCCCTTCCTCGCCGTCTGCCTCAGCCACCAGGTCCTGGGCACCCTCCTCGACCTGCCCGTCGTCCGGCGCAGCCGCCCCAACCAGGGCGTGCAGAAGGAGATCGACTTCTTCGGCCGCCGGGTGCTGGTGGGCTTCTACAACACCTTCGCCCTGCACACCACCGACGACGTGCTGCACCACGACGCGCTCCCCGGTCCCGTCGCGGTCTGCCGCGATCCCGGGACCGGCCAGGTGCACGGCCTGCGCGGGCCGGCCTTCGCGTCGCTCCAGTTCCACGCCGAGTCCGTGCTCAGCCGCGACGGCCTGACCGTCCTGGCCGACCTGGTCGCCGGCCTGACCGGAGACCTGACCGGAGACCGACCGGAGCGCCGGGCCGGCGGATCCGCCCGCCTGACCGGAGCCGTCGGCTGACCGGTCCGGTCCAGCTCGCACACACCACAACTGACGCACCGTCATTTCCGCACGAACACAGGGGACCCACGTGCCACATGTCGTCGTAGCCGGCGGGGGGATCGGCGGACTGGCGACCGCCCTCGCCCTCGCCCAGGCCGGCCACACCGTCGAAGTCCTGGAACGCAAGGGTGAGTTCACCGAGCTCGGCGCCGGAATCCAGCTGGCCCCCAACGCCTTCCGCGCCCTGGCGCGGCTCGGCCTGGCGGAGCCGGTCGGCGCCGCGGCCGTCCACGTCGACGCCCTGCGGCTCCTGGACGGCCGCTCCGGCGCTCCGCTGGCGGTCCTGCCGCTGGACCACGCCTACCGGGCACGCTTCGGCCTGCCCTACGCCGTCGTCCACCGCAGCGACCTGTACCGGCCGCTCCTGGACGCCTGCCGGGCGCACCGACACATCACCCTGCACGCCGGAGTGGAGGTCACCGGCTACCGGGGCGGGCCGGACCAGGTGCGCGCCCTGACCGCCCTGGGTCCGGACCGCACCGGCGACGCCCTGATCGGCGCGGACGGCATCCACTCGGCCGTACGCGCCCAGCTGGTGGGCGACGGCCCGCCCCGGGTCTCGGGCCACACGATCCACCGCGCGATCGTGCCGATGGCGGCGGTGCCCGCCGAGCTCCGCTCGAACACGGTCACCCTCTGGGCCGGCCCCGGCTGGCACTTCGTGCACTATCCCGTCGCCGGCGGCAGCCACCTCAACCTCGCCATCACCCGGGACGACGGCGCCCGCGACGCGGTGGCCGGCCTGCCCACGGAGCGGGAGCGGGTGCTCGCCCGGTTCCCCGGCCTGCACCCCGACGGCCGCCGCCTGCTGGAACTGGGCCGCGACTGGCGCACCTGGGTGCTGTGCGACCGCGACTCCACCACGACCTGGACCGACGGGCGCACCGCGGTCCTCGGGGACGCGGCGCACCCGATGCTCCAGTACGCCGCCCAGGGCGCCTGCACGGCCCTGGAGGACGCGGTGGTGCTCGGAGATCTGCTGCGGAACTGCCCGTCCTCCCGACTCGCCGACCGGCTGCGCGAGTTCGCGTCGCTGCGGCAGGAGCGCACCGCACGGGTCCAGGACGTGTCGCGCTGGATGGGCCGCGAGGTCTACCACCCGTCGGGCGGCGCGGCGGAGGCCCGCGACGCGCTGCTCGCCGGCATGTCCGCGGAGGACCTGATGGACGCCGTCGACTGGCTCCACGCCCACGACGCCGGGGGTGCCACCGCCCCCGCGGCACAGTGAGCCGCCGCCTCACCACCACCCACCTGGCCGATGACTGGACGCAGGAGACCGGATGAATACAACTCCCTTCGATGCCACGACGATTGACGAGCAGCGGGTGAGAGGCCTGGCGCGCTCCGCGGCGGCCCGGGCCGGCGGGCTGACGACCACGGCGGACTTCCACCGGTGGTTCGCGGCGTGCGCCGAGCGCCTGCACACCGAGGTGGAGCCGATCGCGCTCGACGAACTGGTCGGCTGGCACACCGTCCCGGAGACCGGGAACCTCGTCCACGACAGCGGGCGGTTCTTCTCGATCGAAGGCCTGCGGGTGGAGCACCCGGACGGTCCGGTGCCGCACTGGAGCCAGCCCGTCATCAACCAGCCGGAGACCGGCATCCTGGGCATCCTGATGAGCGAGTTCAACGGCGTCCCGCACTTCCTGATGCAGGCGAAGGTGGAGCCCGGCAACTGCGACGGGCCCCAGCTGTCGCCCACCGTGCAGGCCACCCGCAGCAACTTCACCCGCGCCCACCGGGGCCGCGACGTCCCGTACGTGGAGTACTTCCGCGACGCGGCGCGGCACACCCTGCTGGCCGACGTACGCCAGTCCGAGCAGGGCGCGTGGTTCTACCGCAAGCGCAACCGCAACATGATCGTCGAGGTGCGCGAGCCGGTCGCGGTGCGCGAGGGCTTCACCTGGCTGACGCTCGGTCAGCTCCACGAACTGCTCGCCGTGGACGACCTGGTGAACATGGACTCGCGCGCCGCGCTGGCCTGCCTGCCACTGGCCGGGCCCGGCACCGAGACCCTCGGCTCCCCCGGGGACGCGTTCGGCTCCGCGCTGCTGCGGTCCTGCGCGGCCGGCCCCGACGAGGGCCGCCACACCGGCGCGGAGATCGCCCACTGGATCACCGAGGCCCGCAGCACCACGGACCTGCGGGCCCGGCTGGTGCCGCTCCGCCAGGTCGACGAGTGGCACTCGGCCGAGGGCCGGATCAGCCACCGGACAGGCGCGTTCTTCGACGTCATGGGCGTACGGGTCAGGGCCCGGGGCCGCGAGGTGGACGAGTGGACCCAGCCGTTGATCGCCGCGACCGGGCCCGGCGTGATCGCCTTCCTGGTCCGGGAGATCGACGGCGTCCTGCACGTCCTGGTCCAGGCGAGCGCCGAGGCCGGGCACAACGACGTCGTCGAACTGGCCCCCACCGTCCAGTGCACCCCGCGGAACTACGCCCACCTGCCCGCCGAGGCCCGCCCGCGCTTCCTCGACGAGGTGCTCGGCGCCGACCCGCGGCGGATCCGCTTCGACACCACCCTCTCGGAGGAGGGCGGACGGTTCTACCACACCCGCAACCGCTACCTGATCGTCGAGGCGGAGCCGGACTGGTCGGCGGAGCACCCGGACCACCGGTGGCTGACGGTGCGCCAGCTCACCGAACTGCTGCGGCACAGCTACTACCTCAACGTGGAGGCGCGCGGCCTGCTGGCCTGTCTGCGGAGCCTGCTCGCCGCACCCGCGGCCGGCTGAACGGACCGTGCCCGGGGGCCGGCCCGCGCGGCAGCGCGCGAGCCGGCCCCCGGGCACGGTGCGGGGCTCCTCAGAGCGCCTGGTCGAGCTCGAGGCTGGTGCGGTAGTCCGGCAGGAGCCCCAGGCGGACGGCCTGCGCCAGGGTCGGGGCCGCCCGGTCCCGCTCGGACAGGACCGGCGCCACGCCCTGGTCGTACGGCAGTGCCAGGTCCGGATCCAGCGGGGAGACCGCGAGCTCGTTGGCGGGCACGTACCCGCCCGACATCAGGTAGACCATCGTGGTGGCGTCCTCCAGCGCCACGAACGCGTGCCCCACGCCGACCGGCACGTAGACCGACCGCAGTTCCTCCCCGCCGAGCACGACGCTGTCCCAGCTGCCGAAGGTCGGCGATCCCACCCGCAGGTCCACCACGAAGTCCAGCGCCCGCCCACCGGTGCAGTGCACGAACTTGGCCATGCCGGGCGGTGTCGCGGTGTAGTGCACTCCGCGGACCACGCCCCGGTGCGAGCGGCTCTGGCTGGTCTGGACGACCGGGAACGGGTGGCCGACCGCCTCCTCGAAGGCCGCCAGCCGGAAGGAGTCCACGAACAGCCCGCGGTCGTCGGGGAACACGGTGGGAGTGAACTCGAAGGCACCCGCGACGCCCAGCTCACGGACGCCGGCTCCGCCCGGACGTGCCGCCCCCGGAGCCTCGGCGGTGGCGGCCGTCCCGTGCCGGTCGACGGTCATGCCGCGCTCACCGGCCCCACTCGGCGACGACGCGTTCCAGCATCGGCACCACCTCGGCCGGGGAGGGCTGCGCCAGCAGGTCGGCCCGGATCAGCGCGGCGCCGGCGGCCAGCGCCGGATCGTCCACCAGGCGGGCCACGCAGTCCCGGATCTCCTGCGGAGTGGCGGTGTCGGCCGAGAGGCACAGTCCGCCGCCCAGCTTCTCCTGCCGCTGCCCGGCCAGCATGGTGTCGTAGCCGTGGCCGAGGATGAGCTGCGGCACCCCGTGGTAGGCGGAGGTCAGCCGCGAACCGAAGCCACCGTGGTGCACGATCGCCTGACAGGTGGGCAGCAGGTCGTGCAGCGGCACGAAGCCCACGGGCCGCGCGTTCGCCGGCAGTTCGCCCATCGTGGCAGCCTCCTCGGCGCCGAGGGTGACGACCACCTCGATGTCGAGGTCGGCCAGCCCCCGCAGGATCTCGCCCACCGTGGTGCCGGTGTTCTCGATCTCGTTGGACGTGCCTAGCGTCAGGCAGACCCGGCGGCGGTCGGTGGGCTCGCGCAGCCACTCCGGCACCACGCACCGCCCGTTGTAGGGCACGTAGCGCATGCCGATGGTGTCGAAGCCGACCTCCAACTCGGTGCCGGGGACGGTGGTGGCGATGGTGAGACCGCCGACCCGCAGCCGCTCGCTCCAGGTCCCGCCGAAGCGGCCCACCGCCTCCTCCAGCCACTCGCGGGTCGGGTCCTCGCGCTGGTCGGGGTCTCGCTGCCGGTACAGCCGCACGAACTCCTCCCGGGCGCGGCCGAGGAAGTCCAGGCCGTAGAGGAAGCGCGCGTGCGGGATGCCGAGGGCCTCGGCCACCACCGCGCCGCCCATCGTGAGCTGTTCCCAGATCACCAGGTCGGGCTGCCAGTGGCGGGCGTAGTCCATCACGTCGTCGAGGAACGGGTCGTTGCTGATGCCGGCGAGCAGCGCGGAGACCAGGATCTTCTCCTGTCCCAGCAGGCCCTCCCAGCTCCAGGCCCGCTCGTCGGTCCAGGACCAGTCGAAGGTGCGCAGGAAGTCGGAGGCGCCTCGGCCCATCAACTGCCCGTACAGGTCGGGCTCGTAGGGGTCGTCGCGGTACCAGCCGGACTTCCCGGCCGGCACCATGGTCAGCCCGGCGCCGGTGGCCGTGTCCGTGAGGTCCGGGTGACCGGCCACCCGGACCTCGTGACCGGCCGAGCGCAGCGCCCAGGCCAGCGACACCATCGGGTGGAAGTGCGTGGGGTGAGGCATGCTCACGAAGAGGATCTTCATGTCTTCTCCTGGCTCAGCTCAGGGGTGTGCGGGCGGCGAAGGACAGCAGCGACCGGGACACCGGGGCGGCCGCGCGCCGCGCCCGCGCCTCGGTCCCGTCCGGCCGCGGGCGCAGGACGGCGAGCCGGCTCAGCCCCTCCCGCGCGCTCGCCGCGGCGAAGGACAGCACCCGGGTGCCCGGCGCACCGGGCAGCAGGACCCGCGCGGCTCGCGCCGCCTCGACGGGATCGGACCGGTCGGGGGCGGCCGCCGCGAACCGGTCGGGGTCGTACCGGTCGGGGTCGGTGAACGCCTCGGCGTCGCGGTTGGCGGCTCCGAGCAGGATCACCACCTCCTCCCCCGGTTCGATCCGCTGTCCGGCGAGCTCGCACGGCGCCTGCGCGACGAGGGTGCGCAGCTGCACCGGGCCGGCCCAGCGCAGCGTCTCCGCCACCGCCCGCGCGGCCCCTTCCGGCTCGGCACGCAGCCGCGCCCACAGGGCCTCCAGGTCCTGCCGGGGCGTCGCCTCGGGGTAGCGCACCAGGGTGTTGACCACCAGGTCGGTCGCCATCCGCACGCCGACCGCCGCCAGCAGCAGCCGCTCCTCGGACCCACCGACCGCCGGCAGGGCCCGCAGGGCGGTCACGCCGCGGGCGATGCGCCGGGTGTCGGCCAGGTTCTGCGGATAGCACGAGGCGTCGAGCAGCCCGCCGGTCAGCTCGACCGCCGCGCTCAACTCCAGCCGTCCTTCGGCGTCCAGTCCCCAGGCCAGGGCCAGCGCCTCCACGGCGGCGGCCCGCGCGACGGCCACCACGTCCCACCCGCCGTCCCCGCCGGTGGTGGCGGGGACGGCCGCCAGCGCGCGGTGCCAGGCCTGTTCGACGTCGATCACCGGGTCGTCGCCGCCGTCGGCGGGCACCCGGTCCTGCGGCGTGCCGTCCGCGGCGCTCGGGCCGAAGCCGTCCAGGAGCGGCCTTTCGCACAGGGCCGGCTCGGCGGCCGCGCGGCTCGCCACGGCGTGACGCGCCGTCACCCAGGCGCCGGTGGCGCTGCGGCCGAGCGGCCGTTCGGCGAGCCGGCGCCAGTACTCGCGCGGATCGGTGTCGAGCCCGCGCAGCAGAGCCGCGCAGGGATCTCCCTGGGCTGCCGCGAGCCAGACAAGGCCTTGTTGCAGCTGGATTCGGCGCCCCAGTCCGGGGTCGGTGAGCAGCACGAGCGGAAATCCTCCTGGTCCAGGCGCTCCATCGGGCGGCGGCGGGACTCGGCCCACCGCTCCCCGTACATCCTCGGCCCGGGCGGCTGAGCACCGGTCGAGCGGTGCTGGACCGCCCCGCGCGACCACCGGCCCACCGCCCCGAACAGCCGGTCCGCACCCGGGAGTTCGGGCCGACTCAGCACGAATCAACCGGCTCTCCATCGAGTGCCGCAATACTGGCCGAGCGACGGACCGATCGTGCGGCACCGGTACCAGGACGGCGAGGACCGCCGGAGGCCGGGTGCCGCGATCCCGCTGTGGCAGCGCGGCCCGTAACGACGGCCGACCGGGCCGGGCGGACCGCACAGGAGGACCTCACGCGCAACGACTGCGTGGTGGACCGCGGCGTCGCACTTCGCCTACTCAGGGACTGGGACTTCAACCATGGCGTCTGATCGTGCCCGACTGGTTCGCGACATGGTACGGATCCGTGTCGTGGAGGAGACGCTGGCCGACTACTACCGCGACGAGCAGGAGATCCGCACGCCCGTGCACTTCTCCATCGGCCAGGAGGCCAGCGCGGTCGGAGTGTGCGCGGCCACGACTCCGCAGGACTGGGTGTACACCAGTCACCGCTCCCACGCTCCGTACCTCGCCAAGGGCGGCGACCTGGACGCGCTGGTCGCCGAGCTCTACGGCCGGCAGGACGGCTGCTCCCACGGCCGGGGCGGCTCGATGCACGTGATCGACCGGGCGGCGGGCTTCGCCGGCTCGGCCGCGATCCTCGGGGAGATGATCCCGGTGGCCGTGGGCACCGCCTGGGCGTTCGCCCGCAACGGCGAGGCGCGGGTCGCCCTGACGTACTTCGGCGACGGGGCCACCGAGGAGGGGGTCTTCGCCGAGTCGCTCAACTTCGCGGCCGTGCACCGGACCCCGGTGGTGTTCGTCTGCGAGAACAACCTGTACTCGGCCTGCTCGCCGCTGTCGGCCAGGCAGCCCGCCGGCACGTCGATCACCGGTCGCTCCGAGGCGGCCGGAGTGCCGGCCGAACTGGTCGACGGCAACGACGTGTTCGCCGTCCACGCCGCGGCGCAGCGGGCGGTGGCGCACGCGCGCGAGGGCCACGGACCGTTCCTGCTGGAGTTGTCGACCTACCGCTGGCGCGCCCACGTCGGCCCCGACTGGGACCACGACTACGGGTACCGGTCCAAGGAGGAGGTCGACGAGTGGAGGGCCCGGTGCCCGATCGTGAGCGCCACGGCGGCGCTGCGCGCCGAGGAGCCGGACATCGACGCCGCGGTGGCCGACTGGCGCACCCGGTTCGAGCGGGAGATCCACCGGTCGGTGGACCGGGCCAAGGCACTGCCGTTCCCCTCGGTCGACGGCCTGCTCGACGGCGCCTACCTGCCCCTGGCCCGCTGACCGTCGACACCCGACGGGAGAAGGAGACACCACACATGCGCAAGCTGACCTACGGGCAGGCCATCAGCGAGGCCACCGTCCAGTGCATGCTGCAGGACGATCGGATCTTCGTCGCCGGCGAAGGCGTGGACGACGTCAACGGCACGTTCGGGACCACCAAGGAGGCGTTCGCCAGGTTCGGCGCCGGCCGGGTGATCGACATGCCCAACGCGGAGAACGCCACCGCGGGCTTCGCCATCGGGGCGGCCGCGGCCGGCTTCCGTCCGCTGCTGGTGCACATCCGCGCCGACTTCATGTTCCTGGCCCTCGATCCACTGGTGAACCTGGCGGCCAAGTGGCGCTACACCTACGGCGGCGACAAGGGCGGTGTGCCGGTGGTCACCCGTGGCGTGGTCGGCCGTGGCTGGGGCCAGGGCGCCACCCACTCGCAGAGCCCGCACGCCACCTTCGCGCACTACCCGGGACTGCACGTGGCCACCCCGGCCTCGCCGGCCGACGCCAAGGGCCTGCTGGTCCAGGCCCTGACCGGGGACACCCCGGTGGTGCTGATCGAGAACCGCAACCTGTACTCGCTCACCGGCGAGGTGCCCACCGAGGCCGTCCCGATCCCCTTCGGCGTGGGACGGATCGCCCGCCCGGGCCGGGACGTCACCGTGGTCGCGGCCTCCCTCATGGTCCACGAGGCCGAACGCGCCGCCGAGCAGCTCGCACTGCGCGGGATCAGCGTCGAGGTCGTCGACGTGCGCAGCCTGCGGCCGCTGGACGACGAGATCATCTGCTCCTCCGTGGCCAAGACCGGTCGGCTCGTCGTCGCCGACACCAGCTGGTCCCGGTACGGCTTCGCCGCGGAGGTGGCCGCCGTGGTCGCCGAGAACGTGCCGCAGGCCCTGCTCGCCCCGGTGCGCCGGATCACGCTGCCCGACAGCCCGGCGCCGGTGTCCCAACCTCTCGAGGAGGCCTACCACCCCGGTGCCGACGCCATCGCGGACGCCTGTCTGGCGGTCTGCGGAGAGGCGCGGGGGGACCTTCCCGGGCTGATCGACGTCGCGGCCGGCTTCCAGGGACCGTTCTGAGCCGGCCCTCGAATCCCTCGGGGCCGGCACCACCCCCGGGTGCCGGCTCCGAGTACCGACAACGACTCGGCCCGGGGCGGTGGTTCGCCCCGGGCCGAGTCGTTGTCGTGCGAGCGGCGGTCAGGCCGCCGCGAACGCCAGCCGGGTCCGGTCGTCCGCCGGCAGGACGTCGAGTGCGGGATCGGCGGAGAGCATCGCCTGGTACAGCGTCCGTACCCGGCGGGACGGCTCGACACCCAGCGCCTCCACCAGCCGGCGGCGCAGGCTCTGGAACGTCTCCATCGCCCGGCTCTGCCGGCCGGCGCGGTACAGCGCGGTCATGAACTGCGCGTGCAGGTTCTCGTTGAGCGGATGACGCCTGGTCAAGGAGGCCAGCTCGTCCAGGAGTTGGGAGTGGCATCCGAGCCGCAGCCAGGCGTCGATCCGCTCCTCCACGACGCCCAGGCGGCTCTCCTCGAGCCGGGCCAGTTCCGGGCTCAGCACCGCACCGGGCTGCACGTCGGCCAGCGCCGGTCCGCGCCACAGCCCCAGCGCGGCGTCGTAGGCACGGGCCGCGGCCACCGCGTCCCCGCGGGCGGCCGCCGAACGCGCGGAGGTCAGCAGCTTCCGGTACGCCGTCACGTCCACCGAGTCCGGCGACACGCTGAGCAGATACCCGCCGGGCTTGGTCACCAGGATGTCCTTGGCCGCGCAGGTCGCGTCGGGACCGAGCGCCTTGGTCATCAGGCGCCGCAGCTGAAGGATGTAGGTGTGCAGCGTCGGCAGCGCGCTGCGGGGCGCGTCCGCGTCGGACCAGATCTCGTCCATGAGGGTCGACGCCGTGAGCAACCGATCGGCGTTCAGGGCCATCAGGGCGAGCAGCTGACGCGGCTTGTTCGCGGTGGGAACGATGGACGTTCCGCCCAGCCGGGCACTCAGCGGCCCCAGCACCCGGATGTCACACGATTCCACCGCCACCGCCGTGTCGTTCTCGGCCCGCATATGGGACGCACCCCCTGTAGTCGTTGTCCTGACTGCCAACCTCGATACCCTTGGCTCGTGCCTAATATACATAGGAACCGTGCCCGCACCAGGGGTGCCGCGCCCCGCATCCGGTGAACGGGATCGACCTGGCCTAAATGTCCTAGGTTCTGGTCAAGAGGTGCTAGGTTGTCGTCGGCGAGACGACCGGGCGGTGACGGAATGGGGCGTTCGCGGCTTGACGATCGATCAGATCCCTTACGGTGTCCGGCAATCGAGGCCGAACAGGCCACCCACCCACATCCATCGCACAGGCAGCGCGACACACGAAAGGCACCCTGATGGCTGAAGAGGTCACCACCACCAAGACGGAGAGCGAGCCGCTGCCGGCGCCCGCCCCGCCGCAGGCCCTCGGCGGCCCGCTGATCCGCGCGGCACTCGTGCTCGCCCTCGGCGCGTTCGTCGCCCTCATGGACACCACGATCGTGGGCGTGGCGCTGCACTCCTTCACGGAGCACTTCAACGCCAGCCTGGCGGACGTGCAGTGGGTCTCCACCGCCTACCTGCTGGCGATGTCCGCGGTCATCCCGGTTACCGGCTGGGCGGCCCAGCGATTCGGCGCCGCGGCGTGCTGGACCGCCTCCCTGGCCCTCTTCCTGGCCGGCTCGGTCCTGTGCGGCCTGTCCTGGTCGCTGGGCGCCCTCATCGTGTTCCGGGCGGTCCAGGGCCTCGGGGCCGGCATGCTGTTCCCCCTGATGCGCATCCTGGTCGTCCAGCTGGCCGGCCCGCAGCGGATGGGCCGGATGATGTCCCTGATCGCCATCCCCATCCTGGTCGCCCCCATCGCCGGGCCGGTGATCGGCGGCGCCGTCGTCCAGGACCTGTCCTGGCGCTGGGTCTTCTACCTGAACGTGCCGGTCTGCCTGGCCGTGACCGTCCTGTCCCCGATGCTCATCCCCAACGTCAAGGGAGAGCCGCCGGGCCGGCTGGACATCAGCGGCCTGCTCACCATCAGCATCGGCCTGACCGCCGGGATCTACGGCTTCAGCCGGCTGGGCGAGGGCCGCTCCTTCGGCGACCCCCAGGTCCTCCTCCCCCTGCTGGCGGCGCTCCTGCTCCTGGTCGCGCACGGCGTGCTGGCCCGCCGCAACCGGGGGGCCGCGATCGTGGACTTCAGCCTGTTCCGGGACCGCAACTTCACCGCCTCCACCACCGTCTCGCTGCTCAACAACTTCGGCCTCTACGGAGCCGTCGTCCTGGTGCCCATGTTCTTCCAGCAGGCCGGTGGCAAGAGCCCGCTCGCCGCGGGGACCATCATGATCGCGCAGGGCTTCGGCGCGGCCGTCGCCGTCCTCCTGGTCGGAAAGGTCATCGACACCAAGAGCAACCCGCGCGCGCTGGTCCTCGCCGGCCTGCTGCTGGTCGCCATCGGCCTCACCGCGTTCGGCCTGGCCGACAGTGCCGACCCCGGTGTCGTGCTGCTCGCCGCGCTGTTCGTCCAGGGCATCGGCCTGGCACTGGCCGCCTCGCCCGTCATGGTGACCCTCTACCACTCGATCCCGCCGACCGGCGTGGCCGCCGCCACCACCGTCAACGCCGTCTCCCAGCAGCTCGGTGCGGCCATCGGCACCACGGTCATCGCCCTGCTGCTGCAGCACTCGCTCGCCGACGGCGCCAGCGTGATCCCGGCCTTCCACACCGTGTTCTGGGCGGCCCTGGGATTCGTGGTCCTGACCGCCCTGCCCGCGGCGCTGCTGCCCTCCGGCCCGGCCAAGCGGGCCTGATCCACCGCTCGCGGCGCCCCCGCGAGCAGCACGTGCGGACACCCCGCCGGAACCACGTCCGGCGGGGTGTCCGTGTTCGCTCACCGGTTCACTTGGGCGTGCCCCAGGGCTTGGCCTCCTCGAGCGCCGCGAGCACGGCCATGTCGTCCTCGTCGAGGGCGAAGCCGAAGACCTCGATGTTCTGCGCGATCCGCTCCGGGTGGGCGGACTTGGGCACCACCACGTTGCCCAGCTGCAGGCTCCAGCGCAGGCACACCTGCGCCGCGCTCCTGCCGTGCTTGCGGGCGACCGCCGCGATGTCCGGGTGATCCATGATCCCGTGCCCGCTGCCCAGCGGTGACCAGGCCTCGGTGACGATGCCGCGCTCGGCGTGCAGGGCCCGCGCCTCGGCCCGCTGGTGCCGGGGGTGCAACTCGATCTGGTTGACGGCCGGAACCACGCCGCACTCCTCGGCGAGCCGGTCCAGCTGCTCCCGCAGGAAGTTCGACACCCCGATCGCCCGGGCCCGCCCGTCCGCGTGGATCCTCTCCAGCGCCCGGTAGGTGTCGACGTAGAGGTCCTTGGCCGGCACCGGCCAGTGGATCAGGTACAGGTCCACGAAGTCCAGCCCGAGCCGCTCCAGCGACCTGTCGAACGCGCGCAGCGTCGAGTCGTACCCGTGATCGGCGTTCCAGACCTTCGTCGTGACGAACACCTCCTCGCGCCCGAGCCCCGACTCGGCGATCCCCCGGCCCGTCCCCGCCTCGTTGTGGTACTCCGACGCCGTGTCGAACTTCCGGTACCCCGCCTCCACGGCCGTCGCCACCGCGGCGGGAGTCTCCTCGTCCGGTATCTTCCAGACCCCGAAGCCGATCCGGGGCATCGTCACACCGTTGTTCAGCGTCACCGACGGAACCGGCCCGGCGCCGGCTCGGAGACTCACCGCGCCACCGGCTCTCCGTCGGCGCGCCGCGGGGCGGCGGGCGGCACCTGCTCCGCCCGCCGGCGGCGGGAACCCCAACGGCGGGACAGCGGGTCCTCGAAGAAGGTGTGCACCGCCGCCGCGATCACGAACGACACGACGAACAGCAGGGCCGCCGAACCGACCCGCTCGGCCCGCGAGGCCGGGTGCCCGTCGTTGATCAGCCGGTACATGTACTCCAGCACCATGAAGTGCACCAGGTAGAAGGCGAAGGTGACGTCCCCCAGCCACACCATGACCGGATTCCGCGCCACCGACAGCGAACCCCGGATGTCCGCACCGGCGCCCGCCAGCACCGCCATCAGCACCGGCACGACCGACATCGCCGTGATCGAGTACAGGTACGGCACCTGCGTGGCCAGCGGATAGGCCACCGCGAAGGCCAGGACCGCGTAGCTGAACCGCACGTTGAGGAAACGACCCGCCATCACGCCCCGGGCCAGCAGGATCCCGAGGACGAACTCCAGCAGCCGGGTGACCGGGAACAGGTACACGAACCAGTACTGGTCGTACGTCACGTCGAAGGGCGGGAACGTCGGCTGCGACGCGAACGCGGTCGAGGCCACCAGCGGCACCGCGATCACCGCCAGCACGGTCCCGCCCAGCCACCACAGCAGCTGCTTCGCCGGCACCCGCTTCAGGTAGCGGTGCAGCAACGGGAAGCAGAAGTAGAAGAACACCTCGCAGGACAGCGACCAGGACACCACGTTCAGGCTGTTGTTGGTCATGAACGACGCCTGCCAGGTGTGCACGAGCAGCAGGTTCGAGACCGCGTCCCCCAGGGTGACCGTGCCGCCGGTCACGGTCAGCAGCAGCACGACGGCGGCGAGCCAGGTGAGCACGTGCGCGGGATAGATCCTCGCGGCACGCCGACGCCAGAACGCCCTGGCCGTGTCACCCGGGCGCGCCGACCAGGCCATCACGAACCCGCTCAGCACGAAGAAGAAGCTCAGCGCCGAACGCCCCACGATCATCAGGACCGTGGTGTTGGTGCCGGTCCAGTCACCGTTGAACGACAGCGAGACGTAGGCGTGCGCACTGAAGACGACGATCGCACAGATGAAACGCATGCCGGCCAGCGACGGCAGACGCGACGCGGCGGGCGGCAGGGACACATTCGAGGCCACAACGTCTCCTCTCACAGAGATCCTCAAGGTCGCGGCGAACGTACCCAACCGGGCCACCCCCTGTATGCCAACCACAGGTGGCACCGGGGCCTCCAACCCTGGTTGCAGACCAGCGCCCCGACCAGCGGCCGCGCCGCTTCAGCCCGGCACCATCACCGCTCCAGAACGCGCGCCTACGCTGACCCCGGGAATGCCTTGCCGTCAGCCGGACAGCCGACCCACCGGCCCGTCCGACCACGGCCACGACGAGCGGGAGCACCATGCCGGACAGCAGGAGTGGCGTGCGGAACGCGGACGGGCGCGGGTGCGCGCGGTCGGCCCGGGAGCGGCTCACCCCGCCCGGCACCAGTACGCTCCTGCTCGGCGACGAACATCCCCTGATCCGCCGCGGGATCCGCGCGGTCCTCGACGGGGACCCCGCGTTCCGCGTCCTCGGCGAGGCGGCCGACGGCCACGCCCTCCTCGGGCTCGCCCACCGCCACCGACCGGACGTCGTCCTCCTGGACGCCGCCCTCCCCGGCCCGGACGTCCTCGACACCGTCCACCACCTCGCCGGCAGCTCCCCGCGCGGCACCGCCGTCGCGCTCCTCGTCCCCGACCACGGCCTCACCGACGACTGGACCCTCAACGCGGCCCGGGCCGGCGCGCGCGCCTTCCTGCCGAAGTACCAGAGTCCCGGTCAACTCCTCAGCGCCGTCAAGGGAATCGCCCGGGGCAACACCGTGATCGGCACCCGTACCGTCGACCAGCTGCTCACCGCGCTGCGTCGCACCTACCGGCCCGTCCCGACCCCGCCGCAGGCCGACATCTCCCAACTCACGCCGCGGGAACGGCAGGTCTTCGACCTCATCGCCCAGGGGCTGACCAACCAGCAGATCTCACACGCCCTCACCCTCACCGAGGGGACGGTGAAGTCCCACTTCAACCGGATCTGCCACAAGCTCGCCCTGCGCAACCGCGTCGACGCCGTCATCCTCGCCTACGAGTCGGGCCTCGGCACCGCGGCGACCGGTGCGGGGGCCGGCCCCGGTGACCGGGCTCGCCCCCGCGCCGCAGCCGCCGGGGCGCGGCCGGCCCGCGGACCGGTCACGCCTTCTCGGTGACCGCCGCCCGCGGCCACTGCTCCAGCAGCTGGTGCAGGCTCGAGACGATCCGCTGCCAGGACCCCTCGACCCCGCGCGGGTGGTTGAACCCGCCCGCGGCCTCGATGCTGATGAAACCGTGGAAGGTGCTGCGCAGGAGCCGCGCCGCGTCCGTCAGGTCGGGCTCGCCCAGCTCGTAGTAGCGCATCACCGCGTAGGTCAGCTCCACGCTCCGCGCGAACACCTCGGTCCCCGCGAACTCGGACGGGTCCAGGCGCAGTTGCGTCGCCGCGTACCGGCCCGGGTGGCGCAGCGCGTAGTGCCGGTAGGCGTCGGCGAACGCCATCAGCGCCTCACCCCCGGAGCGGCCGGCGATCGCGCTGCCGAGGCACTCGTTCATCTCCTCCGAGGCCAGGATCGCGACCCGGATCCGGATCTCCCGCAGACCCTTCACGTGTGAGTAGAAGCTGGCGTCCTTCACTCCGAACGACCGTGCCAGCGCGGAGATCGTGACCTTCTCGATGCCGACCTCGTCCGCGAGAGCGGCCGCGGCCTGAGTGATCCGCTCGACCGTCAACCCAGCATGCGCACCCATGATCCCTGCCCCAAACCTTGACCGATCAAGCGAGCGCCTAGCATACCTAAGCTTTACCCGGCCGGACTCGCTCGGAGACGGTCGGCGATCAGTCCGCCGTGGCGATCAGCGGCTGGAGCAGGACGTCGGGTTGGGCGCGCTGGAAGGCGTTCAGCTGCCACTTGTCGGCGAACAGGGCCAGCAGCACGTCGTCCGAGCGGCGGGTGAGCACCTCGCCGTTGATCAGGCGGGACTTGCCCAGGACGGCGGCGCCGTTGGCGTCGGTGATCCGGGCCACCCGGTAGGAGAGCTGGTCGAGGCTGATCGGGGAGGAGAACTCGTGCTCCATCCGGTGCAGGATCACGTCGAACTGCATCGGGCCGACCGCGGCCATGACCGGCGCCTGGTCGCCGCGCCGGTCGGAGACCAGTACCTGGATCACGCCCTCCTCGTCGAGCTGGGAGATGCCCTTGCGGAACTGCTTGGACCGGCTGATGTCCTTGGGCCGTGCCACCGCGAAGTACTCGGGGGCGAAGGCGGGCAGCGCGGGGAACTCGGCCTTCTTGCCCGTGAAGAGGGTGTCGCCGACCCGCAGCGCGCTCGCGTTGATCAGGCCGACCACGTCGCCGGGGTACGCGGTGTCGACCACGGTGCGCTCGGCTCCGAAGACGGTGTGGGCGTACTTGGTCGCGAACGAGCGGCCGCTGGCCGCCCGGGTGACGTGCATGCCGCGCTCGAAGACGCCCGAGCAGACCCGGACGAAGGCGATCCGGTCGCGGTGGGCCGGGTCCATGTTCGCCTGGATCTTGAACACCAGGCCGGAGAACTCCTCGCCGACCTCGCGGCTGCCGCCCTTGGCCAGCGGGCGGGGCCCGGGAGCCGGAGCGAGGTCGACCGCGGCGTCCAGCAGCAGCTTCACACCGATGTTGGTCAGCGCGGCGCCGAAGAAGACCGGGCTGATCTTGCCGGCTTCGAAGGCCTCCTGGTCGTAGCCGGGGCCGGAGGAGAGCACCAGCTCCAGCTCCTCCAGCGCGGTCGTCCAGGCTTCGCCCTCCTGCTCGGCGGCCTGCTCGGAGGTGAGCCGCTCCTCGAGGGCGGCGTGCGTGCCGGCCGGCACCTTGGTGTAGCGCAGCATCTGCTCGGTGCTCCCCGCTTCGACCAGGCCGCGCAGGTTGCCCGCGTTGCCCACCGGCCAGACGACCGGGACGGGGGTGATCCCGAGGTGGGTCTCGATGTCCTCGAGCAGGGTGAGCGCGTCCTGGCCGCGGCGGTCCCACTTGTTGATGAAGGTGATCACCGGGACACCGCGGTGGCGGCAGACCGCGAAGAGCTTGCGGGTCTGCTCCTCCAGGCCCTTGGCCGCGTCGATCAGCATGATCGCGCAGTCGACGGCGGCCAGCACCCGGTAGGTGTCCTCGGAGAAGTCGGCGTGGCCGGGGGTGTCGACCAGGTTCATCACCTGGCCGCGGTAGCCGAACTGCAGTGCGGCCGAGGTCACCGAGATGCCGCGCTCGCGTTCCAGCTCCATCCAGTCGCTGGTCACGCCGCGTCGGTCGCCCTTGGCGTGCACCGCACCGGCGGAGGTGATCGCCCGCGCGTGCAGCGCCAGCGCCTCGGTGAGCGTGGACTTGCCCGCGTCCGGGTGGCTGATCACCGCGAAGGTCCGTCGGCGGCCGGCCTCGTTGAGGACCTGCTGGACGGAGATTTGCTGTACGGAGCTCACGTGTTTCCTCGGGTACGCATCGGCAGCAGGCCGGTGACGCCTCTCCGTACCTGGTGAGCCGGCATCAGGTACGCGGGCCCAGACGACGATAATAGGCCGTCGGGCGGCGTGGCCCCGAAATCCCCGTTCTCGCGCGGGACCGCGCATCGCAGCGAACCGGCCGTCATCGCCCGGCGGAACGACCTGACCGACGGCCGGGATTCAGGCGAGGTGCTTGCGGGTGGTGGCCGGCAGTGCGCGCTTGTAGTAGCGCCAGGGGAACCAGCCCGCGCCGACCGGGAGCCAGCCCTCGGTCTCCATCCGGCGTTGGCGGGTGCTGGAGGCGAGGGTGACCCGGCGGTGCTCCCAGGGGTGGGCGGAGGCCTCGACCTCCAGGTAGGCAGCGCCGTAGCCGACCAGGTGCCAGCCCTCGTGCTCGCCCTCGGCCAGTGCCGCCATCTCGTTGAAGGCCGACACCGGCGCGATCCGGCGCCGCTCCGGTGCGTCCCGGCCGTCGGCCGGCGCGGCCGGGTGGACGCCGTCGCCGGCCTTGCCCGCGAACCGCTGCTGCCGGCTTCACCAGGACGTCACGGGGGTCCGTGAACGTCTTGCTCGTGATCTCTGCC